>SFGN01000184.1 GCA_004556565.1 Lachnospiraceae bacterium
GTGCTTTTGCTCATATGTGGACACACACAGAGAAGAGAAAAATTCATCTACCTACAAATGCATTTCCAGCTAAGGCTGAACAAAGCGAAACTCTGCCTTCTTGTTTCCACTCATACTGTAAGCAAATGCCCCTTCTCTGGTCTATTTAGTGCCACATTTCCCCACATTTTTGTGGTGTGTGTGTGTGTGATTTAACTCTTTCAAATGGCCCCCATGTTTGGTGCTGAAGTGTTGTCTAGGACTTTATGGGGGGGAAATACATTGGTTAGATACATTTGGTTTACACATAGGATTACAGTGCAATTGGCTGTGAGTTCAGTGCCAATGAAACAACAGTGTATATTAAACAAGGTGTCTTTAAACAGAAACACACATAAAATAAGCTTTTGTATTTATCAAGAGACAAAAAAGTGTGACCAGAGGCTGGCAGGAACCTAACCCTGAATTTCCCATGGGCGCAGTGGTTCAGTGTTCACTGATTCCATGTTTGTGGTGACTACAGACCCCAACCACATGACAATGAGGACTGAATAGGTATGTATATACCCATGCACTCATACATAGATATGCACTCATCCATGTCCGTGTAATGATGCAAACATGCGTGGGGGCATATGGCATGTGGCTCCAGTCATGGTTTCATGAAGAGACTGTCATGGTTCTATAACCTATATTGTGAAAGCAGGAAATTTCAGGAGACGAAAGTGAAAAAAGAAATGCACCAAGACTCTGTGCATAAACCATTCATCAGTGGCCTGAATCCAGGATAAGACATGAATGAGATGGGCCATTCCACATGGCTTTGCAGGGAGATTTTATATCTTCCTGATAACAACTCTGACTCCATCAGGCCTGTGAGAGTTCCAGCACACAAGCGATTTTAATGCACCTAGATGGTAATACTTTTCCCCAAATTTCAATATTCTAAATATTTTAAGAGTCACAAATTATTTGCTCCCAAACAGTTTATATGAACAAACTTTCAACAGTAATGATCTAAGCAAAATGTGCATCCCATGGGCATGACATAAAAAAAGAGGCTTTTCCAATTGTCAACCTTTTGAAGCAGCATTATCATCTTTGCAGTTCCCATAGCAACATGTTCCATTGCTTGGGTGACAGTGATCTTGTGCTAAACTAACTTGGAAAACAAATGGACATTTCCTCCTGAGTGTCCTCACATCTCACAGTTGCCTCCAAGCCATAGAGGGTTGATGTACCCAGTGCAGCTTCGTGAAGAGTTATGAGGACATTTCATAAACAAGTTTCCAGGATTTGGCCTGTTAAAGCAGTTTTCAACTTCAAGAGCTTTCCAACACGAACCACATCGCCCTTTGTGTTATGCCATGGAGATTGTCCCAGCTGCAGAACAGATGCCAAGGGAAGACATGCCATCTTGGGTGGATTTGCAGCAGTTCCACAAAGGACCTGAGGGAGAGGGTGGGATGGAAGATGCCCAGTCCTACCGTCACCAACTCAGGCAGCAGGAGCCATTCTGGGAAAAGTGGATGAGATGCAGCAACCATGAAAGGCCAGTTTCTCCTTCCACAAACCACGTGGGAGAGCCACAATGCAGGACGGTACTCCCATGTTGGTTTCATCCTATCCATATTTTCATGAGTATGGAATCTCATAAGGGAAGGTCTCATACATGCACAGGGGTGGAAGAGATAGTTATAGGAGTGGAGGGGCTATTTTAAAGTACATTTTAGCCCAGAAACCTAGAAAGGGCTCCATGCTTTCTCCCAATGCCTCTCACAACTGGTTTGTTTGAATGACACATGTAGTCAGGACATTTCTTGAGAAAAAGTGGAATGTAGAGAATGGAATGTCAGTCAGTGGATTTGCAGGCACAGACACACTGTCCTAGTGCATATTTTTCTCCTGAAATAATCAAATATAATTTAGGCACTTTATAATTAACCCAAAGGGGGCTTTTAACAAAGAGCACAGAGCTCTAAGTTGAAAACGTACACTTGCAGAGTGTGTCCACAGCCAACTTTGTTTTTCAAAAGGAAAATGTGTCCTCTCACTGCTTGAATTCAACCAGAAGGATGTGAACCAGGCATAGAGAAGGAGGCCTGGCCTCTCGGGTCCCTGAGATAGTGTAAGGCTGAGTCCTATGGGAGAAGACAGGGTCTCATCTCTCAAATTGTAATGGTTAGAGAAGCCAACTGGTGGACTTTTAAATAATTATAAAGGAAAGAGAAATAATTTGAGAATAAGGCAAGAAACTATAATGAAATCCTAAAACCTGATAGAGACCATACACTCCATGTGAAGGCTAGAATGAGCAGTTCCAAATCACAGAGGGCTAAAGAAGGCGGGGAGCCTTCTCACACCTGCTAGAACTTGTCACACTTCAGGCTATGTTTTCTCTGCAGAGGAGAAGTAGCAATACTACAGGACCGAGGAAGGTGGAAGGCACCTCCCCTTCCTAGTACCGAGTACTGTGACTTCCTCCTTGATTTCTGTTTCCAGTGACTCAGCCAGTCCTAAAAGGCTCCTGCATACTGAGTGCCCAAGACATTGCAAATAAAATCAGAGGCCATGGTGGTGCATCACTGGGCCTCAGGGTCCAGTGTGCTAGCTTTTGCTTCCCTAAAAGCCAAGATCATTGCTATGAGCCTAGGTCATTGCCACAAGCATACTTCAAAGCTTCTTCAGCATTCTTGCCTCTTCAATACCTCACTCAGTCTGTCTATTCAGACACTATTCAGCGACGCAAGATCTGAGCCATATCTTTGACATACACCACAGCTCTCGGCAACACTGGATCCCCCACCCAGTGAGCAAGGCCAGGGATAGAACCCGAATCCTCATGGATACTAGCTGGATTTGGTTCTGCTGTGCCACAATGGGAACTCCCTGAAACCCAGGTTTATATCCTGTTAGATTCTCATTCTTACTCTTTTTCCCTTGGTATGCATTCATGTTCATATTCTCCCTCTCTCTCTCTCTCTCTCTCAAAAAAAAAAA
>SFGN01000185.1 GCA_004556565.1 Lachnospiraceae bacterium
ACCTGTTATCAATACAAGATAATTATCAAAACTTAACGGTAATACAAGTTCGTACGTCCTTTTCTTCTTGATTCTTTCATATCTTTCTTTTGATAATCACTTTTAATAATAGTTATGGAAAAAAGAATCAAAAAAGAAAGGATTATCCCGCGGTGTCGGGAAGTTCTTGTCAAGAGTGGCTTCTCTGATAGAATCATTGGGGCCTATGTGTTTGACGTAAGGCGTCTTATGGACTTTATGGATGAGACGAATAACAAGTACTACACCCCCTCTTTGGGTGATGACTACCTCAAGGTCGTCGCTCAAACATCCTGGAGTGATCGAATAAAACAACGCTCTCTCAAATTGGTTCGACGGCTGAATACAATCTTGGAGACCGAATCTGAAACGATAAATAGACTTGGTGGCAAATCTCGCATCTATGAATTCCCCGGTGTTATGGGAGAGGTCTCTATGGCGCTGTTAAAATCATTACAAAAACAGCTCAAAGACTCAACGATAGCACAATACAGACGTTTTTTAAGCGAGTTCTGCGTTAGTATGAATGAAGCAGGCGTCTCATTTGACTCGCTATCAAGCGATAATATCATTACGCATATCGACTCTACTAAAACTTCTCACCGCAGGCGATTAATAGTTATAAAGGCCTTGATGCAGTACGCGTACGAGAATAATCTGGTGAGCTATAGCCTCATAGGTAGCCTGGAGGGCATTCACTATATTGAACATAAAAAACTGCTTTCTTACTATGATCCTCAGGAGATAAAAAGACTTGAATCCACCATCGACAGGTCATCTGCCACAGGCAAGCGCGACTATGCTATGACTTTACTCGCGTCCCGACTCGGTCTTAGAGCGAGTGATATCTGTAATCTATCTTTCTCAAACATTGATTGGGACAACAATGTGATACATATACAGCAGGAGAAAACAGGTGTAAATATGGACCTCCCTTTACTCGAAGATGTAGGAAGCGCAATTATTGACTATGTTCAAAGTGGACGCCCCAAAACAAAAGCAAAGGCCATATTTGTAAGTCATTCGTATCCTGACTTGGCAGTTACACCAATGCTATTGAGCTCCCGTATTCATAAATGGTTCTCTTACTCTAGTGTGGATATCTCAGAACGACATTTTGGCCCCCATGCGTTACGACATAGTCTAGCGACCACATTGATGAATAATGGGATAGCGCTGCCCGTTATATCAGAGACATTGGGGCATGAGTTCACGAGTTCGACAATGATCTATCTGGACGTAGATATCAACTCATTGTTAGCTTGCTCGTTGGATGTTCCGGCCGTCGAGGGCAAATACTACAATCAAATGGGAGGAATATTGTATGAATAAGATAGAGTATGACTATAGAAGTGCACTTGCCCCATACATGACTTCTTACATAAAAGAGTACGAAGCTCTTGGTCATGATCCTAAAATGGTTCGATTCGTATTGAGGACCTTCGATCAATACCTTTTATCCATTGACTACAAAAACGGTAGCACCATATCAGACGAAATTTATAACGGATGGTTGGAAAGATGGGACAACATGAATCAATCAACAAAATACCATTGTGCAGCATATCTTGTCAAGTTCATAAAGTACTTATGTAATCATGGCCTATCCTGTCATATCCCATTACTCCCTAATCCGGGGAAAGGGAAATATGTGCCATACATCTTTTCGCATGAAGAGATAGAAAAGATCTTTAAAGCATGCGATGACTGGCGAGAGCGCACTCATAAAAGAGATAGCCACCAATTGGTTATGCCGGCTCTTTTGCGCTTACTTTACAGTACGGGCATCCGAATCGGAGAAGCAGTAAATATACAGATGCGAGATGTCAAATTGGACAAACATTGCATAGTGATAAGAAACACAAAGAACAATCGTGAAAGACTTGCTCCCGTCAATGAGACGATGGGAAACGTGTTATTGGTATACATTAAAAACAGGAATCGTATCAAAAGACCAGAACTCTCCACCCCATCAAGTTACCTATTTGTCAAAGCCGATGGGACAAGATGTAATCCCAGTACAATACTGTTGCGCTTTCAGGCACTCTGCAATGAAGTTGGAATCAAGTATCATTATGGGCTTCATGGTCTCAGAATCCACGATATAAGACATACAGCATGCGTCCATGCTTTAATCAAAATGGTCAAATCCGGGAAAGACCCATACTGCTGTCTTCCATCTCTATCTGTGTATATGGGGCATTATGACGTACAATCTACTGAATATTATCTGCGACTGGCCCAAATGTCATATCCTGATATAGTACAACTTACAGAGCCGCTTTCTTGCAGCTTTAGCGATATTATCAACAATGCTATGAGGTCGTATGAAGAAAGAACAATATAGAGACTTTGCGAACGTGGTGGAGATGTTCTTTATGAACTATCTGGTGAAAGAAAAAGGATGCAGTTCAAATACGATAAGAGCATATAGGGATGCCTTCATCCTTTTCTTGACATATCTTGAAGAAAGCCAACACATCAGGCCAGAGAAAGTATCTCTCGCAGATGTCAAAAAGGATAATGTCTTGAACTTCCTTAACTGGCTTGAGACCAATAAGTCTGCATCTATAACGACACGTAATCACAGATGCGTTGTCATGAAATCTTTCTGCAAATATCTGATGTTCGTGGATCCGATGCACATGAATCAATGGAAACAGGTCAGTTCAATACAGCCCAAGAAGGGCCCGCGTGGCAAGATGAACTATCTGACATTAGATGGCGTGAAATCAATCCTTGGAGTCATAGATGTATCCACATCAAAAGGTCGGCGTGATCTTACCATGTTGTCATTACTCTATAATACTGGGGCGAGAGTCCAAGAGCTTATAGACTTGACACCTTCTTCGCTTAGGCTTCCTAAACCAAGTGTCATCGTGATACATGGGAAAGGAGATAAAACTAGAATCGTCCCTTTGGATGATAGTATTGTACGTCTGCTGGAAGCTTATATAGAAGAACAACACATGAATCTTCCCGGTCAAGAATCTCAGCCACTCTTCCATAATGTGTGGGGAGAGAAACTTACCACCCCCGGAATAACCTATGTCATAAAGAAATACTACCAGCAAGCACAAATCGTAAATAGTGAGCTGTGCTTGGATAAGATTAGCCCACATATCTTCAGACACTCGAGAGCAATGCATCTTCTGCAAGCTGGTGTTAATCTTGTGTATATCCGTGACATCTTGGGCCATGTGTCAATACAAACGACAGAAATCTATGCAAGAGCTGACTCTGATCAGAAGCGTAAGGCTCTGGAGAAGGCATATGCCGATGTGGGGATCACTGAACCGACGGTAAAGACATGGCAGCAAAACAGTAAACTTAAGGAATACTTAAAGAGTCTGGCATAGTCGTTATCAAAAGATAAATTGGCAAAGAATGTTGCCCTCAAACGCCATGGGGGCAACTTGTCTTACTCGCTTTTGATAATAGTATTGTATTGATAACAAGTA
>SFGN01000186.1 GCA_004556565.1 Lachnospiraceae bacterium
TGGGCTACGACATCGTGTGGCAGAAAGGTCGGGAAAAATAATGGAAAAAGGACAGTTTGCTATTTTGAGATTTGCCAAGTATAAGGGGCCGGAGATCGGCCGTATTGAAGCCCACAATGAGCGCACCAAGGAAGAGTACGCAAGCAATCCGGATATTGACACCAGCCGGAGCCATTTGAATTTCCACCTTGTTAAGCCGGAAAGAAAGTACCGGGCAGAGTCCGAACGGCAAATTGCCGCAGCCGGATGCCGCACTCGCTCCGACAGTGTTCGTGTGGTAGAAGCGCTGATCACCGCAAGCCCGGAGTTTTTCAAGGGCAAGAAACGGGCTGATATCAAGGAATTCTTCAATGAAGCGTTGGAGTTTATCCGACAGAACCAATCCCCTGAAACCATTATATCCGCCGTGGTGCATATGGACGAGAAAACGCCCCATATGCACCTTTCTTTTGTCCCGTTGACGGAGGATAAGCGGCTATGTGCCAAGGAGATTCTGGGCAACCGCAAAAAGATGACCCAGTGGCAGGACAAGTTCTGGGAACACATGGTCAGGAAGTATCCGGTATTGGAGCGTGGCGAGAGTGCCAGTGAGACTGGCCGTGACCATATCCCGCCGAGAGTGTTCAAACAGATGACCCGTTTGACAAAACAGATGGAAAAGCTGGATGCAATGCTTTCTGATGTGAAGTTTACCAACTACAAAGAGCGGACAGCGCAGATCGCAGCGTTTCTGGAGGAATATATCCCGGATGTGGCAGCGATGGAAACACAGATGAAGAAATATCATAGGTGCTTTACCACAGCTGAGTCCGAGAAAAAGGCACTGAAAAAGAAAAACGATGATCTGACGGAAGCTCTGGAAAAGAGCCAGCAGCAGAGCACCGTCAAGAAGCTACAGGAAGCAAGGCTGCAAAGCGATTATGAACGGGTAAAAGGGATTCTTGACCGTATCCCTTCGGAGATCATCCAGGCGTACACACAGCGTGGCAGTAAGAAACAGGAGGTAAACCATTATAGCGGATTGGAATAAGGATGAGTGGAGCGGCTTTGCTGATTTGCTTGCCAACTTAATAGAAAAATATGCGGCGGTTCTGGATATTGACAACCTTCCAGAGCCGCCGAATTGTTTAGAGAAAGAAACTGCCGGAGCTGCAAATGTTCCCGAACAGACAGAGGACACCATTGAAAAAACTAAAACGGCATGATATAATAATCGTGTAATAAGTGTCCAAACTCAATATGGGGAGAGCACGAGCCTCCCTGTATTGAGGTACATAAACTTGACGGGATGAATGGAACCGAGTTTCAGTTGCTGCCAATTTTGCAATAACCGAAGCAGGTGCAATAAACAGAAAGAGATGGTGTTAAGGATGGATAATCAAATATCGCAGTATCAATCATTACCCGGCAATATGCTTTACAACAACCTAATTGCCAATATCGAACAAGGCCAGATAAAGATTCCCCAGTTTCAGCGTAAGTTTGTCTGGAGTATTGAGGAAACTGCCGGATTGATTGATAGCATCTTGAAAGGCTACCCAATTGGCACTTTCATTATTTGGGAAACAAATGATCGTCTTCGCTCCATTCGTAATATTGGAAACTTTCAATTCCCGGATACACCTGACGGAAATACCGTTCAATATGTTCTTGATGGGCAGCAGCGTATGACCAGCTTATATGTGGCGCTCCGAGGAGCAAAGTTAAAGGATGATAATGGCCAAATTACCGACTACTCTGAAATCTATGTTAATCTTACCGCAAAATCCGGAGATCCTCTTGTACTTACTGATAAAACAGGTTATCAAGATGCACAGATCATCCGCTTCGTTGATCTTCTCAACGGCTCACTCAGTTTGCTTTTGAGCAAGTATAAAGACTATATCGATGAGATCGATGCGTATCGTAAAGCCGTGCAGACCTACCAGTTTTCAAAAATTGACGTTAAAAACGCTCCAATTGAAGTCGCAACCGAAATTTTCACAAGAATTAATATCGGCGGTAAGCCCCTGACGCTATTTGAAATCATGGCAGCAAAAACTTATGACGAAGCGAAGAAATTTGACTTGTCGGAGAAATACGATACGCTTGTCGAAAATCTTTCAAATGTTGACTACGACACAATTTCCAGCTCCACTGTTTTGCAGGCTGTCTCTGTATGCCTCGTAAAGGAATGCACACGCAAAAGCATTCTGAACTTGGAAAAGCAAAAATTCATCGATATATGGCCTCAAGTTGAGAGCGCGTTTGAGTCGGCTGTAGATTATTTGCGCAGTTTTTATAAAATTCCTGTTTCGCAACTTCTTCCATATGATGCTTTATTAGTTCCGTTTACCTACTATTTCTTCCATCACAAGGATATTCCGGCGGGCTTGCAGCAGGACCTTCTTCAGGATTACTTCTGGCGTTGCGTGCTGACTTCAAGGTTTTCGAGTGCTGCGGAAACGAAACTGACGCAAGATGTCAAGCAGATTGACAAGATACTGAACGATGAGCAGCCTGTTTACGACGTTCCGATAGATATTTCTGCTGAGTTTATCCGGAATCATGGCTATTTTTCTGCCGGTTCGGCTTTCATTAAGGGAATGCTTTGCCTTCTTGCTTATCAGCAACCAGTCTCGTTTCAGAATAATGGCATTGTTCACATTGCGAATGATTGGCTGAAACAGGCAAACAGTAAAAATTATCACCATTTCTTCCCCAAAGCGTATATGCGCAAGGCACATCCGGAGGTTGAAGATTGGTTGGTAAACCATATCGGCAATATTACAATCGTGGACGATTTCCTGAATAAGCGTTCTATTCGTGACAGAGCGCCGTCCAAGTATATTAGCGAGTACATGGCCAAAAATTCTAATCTTGAAAAAGCGCTCAATTCTCACTTGATAAGTACCGTCTCAGGTTGGGGTGTTTTGGAAGATGATTATCCAACATTTTTCCAAAATAGGCTGAACTGGTTCAGCAAGGAACTGAAGGGTCGAGTGATTGTTACACAGGCGGATAGAACAGCATAAGGAAGCTTTATGAAGAAAGAAAAGACAAAAGTATATATCTATACGAGAGTTTCCACCGCCATGCAGATCGACGGATACTCTCTGGATGCCCAGAAATCCAGAATGAAAGCCTTTGCCGAGTATAATGAATATGAGATAGTCGGTGAGTATGAGGATGCCGGGAAGTCGGGTAAATCCATTGAGGGCAGAGCGGAGTTCAACCGCATGATGGAAGATATAAAGTCTGGGAAAGATGGTGTTTCCTTTGTGCTGGTGTTCAAGCTGTCCCGCTTCGGCAGAAATGCAGCAGACGTATTGTCCACTTTGCAGGTCATGCAGGATTTCGGCGTTAATCTGATTTGTGTGGAGGATGGGATTGATTCTTCCAAGGATGCCGGAAAGCTGATGATCTCTGTTCTGTCAGCCGTTGCGGAGATTGAGCGAGAAAAC
>SFGN01000187.1 GCA_004556565.1 Lachnospiraceae bacterium
ACACCCTTCAACATCGGCATGCTGACCAGCGATGACTGGGGCAGCTATGGCCGGGAGGTGCCGAAGAATAAGCATCTGACCGGCAAAATATTCACCCAACGCATTGAGCGTAATAATCTGACGCTACGCACCCGCATTAAGCGGTTGGCTCGTAAAACAATCTGCTTCTCACGCTCAGTTGAGATCCACGAAAAAGTGATCGGAGCGTTTATCGAAAAACACATGTTCTACTAATTGGATGCACTACCGTACAGTTATATTAGGGGAGGATTTAATTATCACTCTTTTAGATTAAAGCGCTGTTTCTTTTTTGTTGTAAAAAAGGTTTAAACATTTAGTGTTGTTTATCGGTAATATCTATCCCAGTAATAGGTATGTTCTGTTGCATTAATAAAGTTGACTTTTGTATACAAAATGCGAATTTCCCTTACTCTGGAGCAATTCGTATGATAAAAAAACTTCCTGTTTTAATTCTTCTGGTGCTGTCGGGGAGTCTTTCTCCCGCCGTGGCTGCTGATAAAAAAGGGGCTGAAAAGTTCTACTATCCTGAAACACTGGATTTAAGTGCCCTGAGATTGCACAGCCCTGAATCAAATCCCTGGGGTGCTGATTTTGACTATGCCACCAGATTTCAACAGCTGGATATGGAGGCTCTGAAAAAAGATATCAAAGATTTGCTGACAACTTCCCAGGATTGGTGGCCTGCGGATTATGGTCATTATGGTCCTTTCTTTATTCGTATGGCCTGGCACGGTGCCGGAACATACAGAACATATGATGGCCGGGGAGGCGCCAGTGGTGGTCAGCAACGTTTTGAA
Organism: Lachnospiraceae bacterium; assembly: GCA_004556565.1. Classification (GTDB taxonomy): domain Bacteria; phylum Bacillota; class Clostridia; order Lachnospirales; family Lachnospiraceae; genus Schaedlerella. The sequence goes on from SFGN01000187.1 coordinate 819, forward strand.
CCGCTGAACAGCTGGCCGGATAACGTTAATCTGGATAAAGCCCGTCGATTGCTGTGGCCAGTCAAGAAAAAATACGGCTCCAGTATTTCCTGGGGAGACCTGATGGTCCTGACTGGTAATGTTGCCCTTGAATCCATGGGATTTAAAACGCTGGGATTTGCTGGCGGAAGAGAAGATGACTGGGAGTCGGACCTGGTATACTGGGGGCCTGACAACAAGCCTCTTGCAGATAACCGGGATAAAAACGGGAAACTTCAAAAACCTCTTGCTGCCACGCAGATGGGACTTATTTATGTCAATCCTGAAGGCCCCGGTGGAAAACCAGATCCTCTGGCTTCCGCGAAAGATATCAGGGAAGCTTTTTCACGTATGGCCATGGATGATGAGGAGACTGTGGCCCTGATCGCGGGAGGGCATACATTTGGTAAAGCACATGGTGCAGCGTCTCCTGAAAAATGTATTGGCGCAGGGCCTGATGGTGCACCTGTGGAGGAGCAGGGACTGGGATGGAAAAATAAATGTGGTACCGGAAACGGCAAATATACCATCACCAGTGGCCTGGAAGGAGCTTGGTCGACATCGCCAACCCAGTTCACAATGCAGTATCTGAAGAATTTATATAAATATGAATGGGAGCTGCACAAGAGTCCTGCCGGTGCTTATCAGTGGAAGCCTAAAAAAGCAGCAAATATAGTTCAGGACGCGCATGATCCGTCTGTCCTGCATCCGTTGATGATGTTTACGACGGATATTGCTCTTAAAGTTGATCCTGAATATAAGAAAATAACCACCCGTTTCCTGAATGATCCAAAAGCTTTTGAGCAGGCATTTGCAAGAGCATGGTTTAAACTGACCCACCGGGATATGGGACCGGCAGCCCGATATCTTGGTAATGAGGTTCCTGCAGAATCATTTATCTGGCAGGATCCTCTTCCTGCGGCGGATTATACAATGATTGATGGTAAAGACATTAAGTCGCTGAAAGAGCAGGTTATGAATTTGGGTATCCCTGCATCTGAGCTGATAAAGACAGCCTGGGCTTCAGCTTCCACATTTCGTGTGACTGATTATCGTGGGGGAAATAATGGTGCCCGCATCAGGTTACAGCCCGAAATTAACTGGGAAGTTAATGAGCCGGAAAAACTGAAGAAAGTACTGGCATCCCTGACCTCATTACAGCGTGAATTTAACAAAAAACAGTCTGACGGAAAGAAAGTGTCGTTGGCTGATTTAATTGTTCTTTCGGGTAATGCTGCAATCGAAGATGCGGCCAGAAAAGCCGGGGTGGAACTTGAGATTCCCTTTACTCCGGGAAGAACTGACGCCTCTCAGGAGCAGACGGATGTTGCCTCATTCAGTGTACTGGAGCCGACAGCAGATGGATTCAGAAATTATTACTCAAAAAGCAGAAGTCATATATCTCCGGTTGAAAGCCTCATTGATAAAGCCAGTCAGCTGGATCTCACCGTTCCTGAAATGACGGCATTACTGGGTGGTCTGCGGGTAATGGATATTAATACAAATAATTCTTCGTTGGGAGTATTTACCGATACCCCTGGTGTTCTGGATAACAAGTTTTTTGTTAATCTGCTGGATATGTCAACACGATGGAGTAAAGCAGATAAAGAAGATACATACAATGGATTCGATCGTAAAACAGGAGCATTAAAATGGAAAGCATCCTCTGTTGATTTAATATTCAGTTCAAATCCTGAATTACGTGCGGTGGCAGAAGTATATGCCTCGGATGATGCGAGAAATAAGTTTATTCATGATTTTGTTAAATCGTGGAATAAAGTTATGAATAGCGATCGGTTTGATTTAAACAATAAATGATAAAACTGATGAGGGAGGGCACCTCCCTCATGAAGGAGAAATTATGCAGAAAAGCAATAAAGTTATAATCAGCTGTGGTATGGCATTATATTTTTTGTTCGGGGGGATTACAGTGGCAGAAGAACTTGATGAAAGCATGCAAGTTCTTGCAAGGAATATGAGTGTACTTCAGTCATCAATGGATAAAAAGGAGCTTCTTGAAGCTCTTGACAGAATGGATGATGCTGTAGATGAGTCAATGAAGCGTCTTCCTGAGAGCATTTCACCGACTGATGAAGAAGGGAAGAATAACTATATAAAAGAACTTCAAAAGCTTGAAAAAGAGATTATGCTGGCGAAACAAAAAGTCTTATCGGGACAGTTATCAGATATACCCGATTCGGTAAACAAGATGAATAAAATCAGAGTGGAGGGGCATGATAAATTCAGATAAATCATTTGCTTTATTCCAGCGGGACGAATACATACGTCAGAAACATAACATTGTAGCCGTCCTGCTCAAAAAATATCGTATGCCTCCATACTTCCCTTTGTGGTGGTTCTCACTTTATGGCCCGTAAGCTAGAAGAATTGGTCTATTTTAAAATAGATAATTGTTTTTATATAATTATAGTATTTATTAAATGAGGTAATGCTAATGTTTTCGAGTAGGCAGCCTGACGGCTGCGGCTTGTCATGGCCTGAAATTATCGTTATAAAAACAGACAATATCATTGTCTTTCAGGTAGTTATATGGCCCGTTCAGCTAAACCCCGTAAACGAAAACCTGCCCCTCAAAGAAGCAAACTT
>SFGN01000040.1 GCA_004556565.1 Lachnospiraceae bacterium
TTACCAAAGGCATTGCCTGAGGTTTCTGTCAAGGCTGGCGGACGGTTTAGAAAAACTATAACGTGGCAACGTCAATCCCACGAAAAAAATGATTGACCCTTATTTTATTGAATTTAATGTTTTTTCTATTGCCGGATTGACAAAAGATGGATTGGGAACGTATAATGATTCAATAATAGCTGTTGTATGAGCACTTTTTTCTAGTCGTAAAGTGCCCTACTTTAAGAAATTTAAAGACAAGACAGCCGCCCACATACAAGTGGGCGGCTGTCTTACATAGTAAAAATGAAGATATAAATCATTAATAAAAGGATTCATAAAGCAAATAGTAAAAGACATAGTAAGAACCATACTCTCACTTTCCTCTGTTCTTTTCACATTATTAATGGTTATGCCGGATATTTATTACACTTTTCAGGATATTTTTTAATGTTCTAAAATTCATATTGATTTGCAAAGTTTTCAGACACTTTTGGAACACCTAAAACTTAAAAAAGGTTCACCGGACCATTTTTTCATATGCTTGGCAACAGAGACGAGATACGCTTTGCGAATCTCGCTCTGATCAGTGGTCGTCAAATGTCCATTCGTGCAAGCACGATGTCCATTTTCCTCGTCGCCATGACAAAAACTGCCGCAGATACGGTTATTTTCCGTACATACGGCAGTTCTCATTATGTTATTATATACCAATTGTTTTTAAAATTCGTGACAGTTCAGCACGCGCCATTCGCACACCTTTTCGATTACGGCAGACTTGTTACTAAAATTCAAAGATTGCTACTCCATATGGCGGCAGCGGATACGCAAAGGAGAACTTCTGTCCGTCGCATTCCTGCTTCTCGGCCTTGTATTCCAACGGCCTTTCCTCACCTTTTCCGCCATACTTCAAATCATCGCTGTTCATGACCAGTTTATATTTCTTACGTCTCGGTACACCGACACGGTAATCCGGACGCTCCATCGGCGTGAAGTTGCATACGAAGAGCAGATTCTTCTTGTTGTCTTTCGAATGCCTTACAAAGCTGTAAATGCTTCGGAATGTGTCATCCGCATTGATCCAGCCAAATCCTTCCGGCTGATTATCCAGCTCATACATTGCCTTATTCTTTTTATACAGATGAAGCAGGTCTTCCACCCAGTTCTGCATCTGCTGATGTTCATCCTCTGCCAGCAGATACCAGTCAAGTTCTCGTTCCTCACTCCACTCTCTGAGCTGTGCGAATTCCTGTCCCATGAACAAAAGCTTCTTGCCCGGATGTCCCATCATAAATGCATAGCCTACTTTCAGGTTTGCAAATTTGTCAAAGCCAAGTCCCGGCATCTTGTTCAGCATGGAGCACTTCAGGTGTACCACCTCATCGTGTGACAGCACAAGAATATAGTTCTCGCTATATGCATAGGAGCTTGCAAATGTCATCATGTAATGTGCATTTTTTCTGAATAGCGGATCCAGCTTCATATACTCTGTAAAATCGTGCATCCATCCCATGTTCCATTTCATACTGAAACCAAGACCGCCGTCTTCCGGCTTCCCTGTCACCATCGGCCATGCGGTAGACTCTTCCGCAATCATCATGCAGCCCGGATTCCTTCCCAAAACTACGGAATTCAGATGTCTGAAGAACTCAATCGCTTCGAGATTCTGATTTCCTCCATACTGGTTTGCAACCCACTGACCATCCTGCTTTCCATAGTCAAGATACAACATGGAGGCTACGGCATCGACACGAAGCCCGTCAACATGATAATGCTCCATCCAGAACAATGCATTTCCGATCAGGAAATTCTTAACCTCTGTTTTGCCGTAATCGAAAATCTTGGTTCCCCAGTCAGGGTGCTCACCTTTCCTCGGATCTGCATATTCAAATGTCGGTGTACCGTCAAAATCTGCCAGTCCATGTGCGTCTCTCGGGAAATGAGCCGGAACCCAGTCAAGAATAACACCTATTTTGTGGCGGTGCAGGTAGTTGATCATATATGCAAAATCTTCCGGTGTGCCATATCTGGAGGTCGGTGCATAATATCCCGTCACCTGATAACCCCAGGAGCCGTCAAACGGATGCTCCGCAATCCCCATCAGCTCCACATGGGTATATCCCATTTTCTTCACATATTCCGTAATTGCTACAGCAAACTCACGATAATTATAAAATCCTTTTTCCGTACCCGGTGTATTCTCGTCACGCTCTACCGGGTGTTTCTTCCAGGAACCAATATGTACTTCATATACAGACACCGGACTTACTTTGTTATCCCATGTTTTACGTGCTGTCATCCATGCCGAGTCTGACCATTTGAGATTTGTGATATCCGTAACTCTGGAAGCTGTCCCCGGACGTAATTCAGCATAATTGGCAAACGGGTCTGACTTATCCATTCTTGTTCCGTACTTCGTCTCGATCGAAAATTTATACAGATCCCCTTCTTTTACTCCGGGTACAAACAAAGCGTGGATTCCGCCCTCGCCGAGGCGCACCATCGGATTCTTCTTATAATCCCATCCGTTAAATTCTCCGATCACCGATACGCTTACTGCATGTGGTGCCCAGACTGCAAAATATGCACCGTCAACACCGTCAACATTTACCTTATGGGCGCCCATTTTCTTATAAATCTCATAGTGCGTGCCTGCTCCGAACAGATACTGATCCCAATCACTGATTTCATAAGGCTTTACTGTTTTTTCGACTTTTGCCGCTGTTTCTTCCTTTTTCTTCTTTCCCATAACTTCTTATCCACCTCACCGCTTATTTTATAAACGCAGATTCCCGGCTTCTGTTTTTTGTCCATGCTCCACATGACACACGCCTTACATAATTCATGCATATCTTCATATGCTATATGCACATAAAACAGATACCCTTCTCATTTAATTTAGGTACATTATACCTGATTTGAAGATAAATGAAAAGGGTTAACCTTTTGTATTAACATAATATTTAACGTCTTTATCAATCTCTGCTATACTTTTCAAATACTAATTGCCCGTTTTCACGATGAAATTCAATATGATAAACGTAGCTGTTAACACCATTATTCCTAAATTCCGATTGTCCTTTCTGAACAAAAAAACTAACCAGACATCCACTGGGAACAAGAAGCATCTCCGATGTCATCCACTCTTTGTGCAGAATCGGTTGTTCATTACTAATTGCCATAATGACATTCTTATGATTTACTACTACAATACGGAATCTATCGCCGTTTGGATGCAATGCCAGGAACAAATAATTCGAGGTTAGCCGGTCAACAACAAAGCTGATCGGAAAAGAATTGTAAAAAGCCGGCTCGCCGGAAAAAAAGCCTGATTGAATAATAGTGATGTTATTCTGCAGTCTTAACTCATGTAAATATAATGTTCCTGTTTTTCTGTTATAAGCAATTATCTTATAATCGTTCAGAAGTGCAAAACCACCAATATCTTCATAACAGATTTCTTTCCGCAGCAAGTTTTCTTCCACATCATATATTTCAACAAACCGTTTGCCCATACGATTATGCAACAGATAAAAAGCAGTGTCATCGGGACTGAACTGATCAATGCCATTTGAAGGCCTCGGAATATTATTACGAATTTTATGAAGCAGCGATTGTGGTGCATCCATATATTTCATGTTTGCAGGGTCTATTGCTATCAGTCCATTTCTATTAGTGAAGAAAAACAGCCATTCTACACCATCTGATTTTCTCACTCCCAAAACTTCACAAAGGGATAACTTCCCTAACTCCGTTCGCTGTTGATTACAATTATGCATATTTATTTCTACCGCAAACCGAACAGATATTCTATCTGAGAGGATGCCTCCCCCAAAATGAAATATGCGGCTTTTTTGAATCCATGCACCATAATGGATCATTTCATTCTTTTTTATCTTTATATTGGTTCGTTTTATCAGCCATTTATGGGATATAATATCCGCAACCCATATTTGATTGGCTTTTAAAATAAACATATAATTCCCATCCGGCGATGGCTGTACATAACTTTCAATTAAAAGCTCCGGATCGCTGACAGACGGGTCTTGATCCGTTGGACGACTGCTCTCATGCCCTGATCATTCTGTTGAATGTTATGTACCATTTGGATTTGAACTGTCTGTAACGGTAGTTTTAAAACCCCTTTGGGCATAGTTCCTCTACTGATTGGAAGGATTCTTCCCGGCATACTTGTTTTAGCAATACTTAGTTCATCAGGAACCCATGGCGATTTCTCTGCTTCCTCAGTCAACAGCAACAAAAAGATGCTGCTGTTTTCTATGGCAGGAGTAATCACTTCCATATAACTTTTACCTGTAGGAATATCATAAGGAGCCATCCATGTTTTTATTCCATTTTCCGTTAAAATCTTTCTGACAGAATCAGCATCTGCCTGATTCTTTGTTGAATAACTAATGAATACATATCCTTTTGTATCGTTCATATTATTTTCCTCAATTTAAATGCAGCGTCTCTTCAATCTCTTCCCACTCCAGGCACTTTTGCGTCCACAAGTCCCATGCCTCCTGAAGCTTTTGTTCCATTGTTTCAAGCCTTCCATTTTTCTCTTCCCCGGCATTTCCATCCGGTCTCAGCCATTCCTCTTCCTCTATTTCTTTTTTCAGGTCTGACCATTTTTCCCATAGCGTTTCTACCTGCGCTTTTGCTTCTTCCATCTGTTCTTCCGCAAGGCGGAACTGCCAGTCTAAATATGCTTCTTCCGTCCCGATTTCCCGCAATTGATGCCGTTCTCCCTTAGGGACGGCACGTATGCCGGCAACCAGTGCCTGGTCTTCCGCCTGAATCAGAGCAGAAAGATTTTTACCTTTTCCTTTCCTGCTCCGCTCAAGGTAATGCTCATAGCCGAACGGATAATACATCACGGACTCTCCGTCAAACACAAGAATCGCATCTGCCACCCGGCGAGTAAAATACCGGTCATGGGACACGAACAGAATTGTCCCCCGGTAAGCCTGAAATGCAGATTCCAGTGTTTCTTTCGCCTGAATATCCATATGATTTGTAGGCTCGTCCAGCAGAAGGAAATTCGGGCGGGAAACCAAAAGCTCCGCAAGTATAAGTCTTGCTTTTTCTCCTCCGGAAAGAGCATTCACCTTCGTCATAGCCCCTTTCCCTTTGAACAAATATGCGCCAAGTGTCTGCCGTACTTCTTTTTCTGTCATTGCCGGAAACAGATCATGAAAATGCTCCAACACTGTTTTTTCTGATTCAATCGACGCTGACTGCTGATCGAAATAGCCTGTAACCGTCCGGTTTCCGAGCGTGCATTTTCCTTCCAGCGGACGTATCAGCCCTGCCACGGTTTTCAAAAATGTACTTTTTCCGACACCGTTATTCCCAATAATACCGATTTTCTGTCCATTTTTAATCCTGAGCGACAGCTCCGCGAGGGGTTTGTCATAACCAATTTTAAGATGCTCCGTCTCCAGGACCCATTTTGCGCCCCTCACAAGCGGCTCGATATCTCCCGTAAAAATATGGACATCGTCATCCTCCGGCTTTTCTATCTGCTCCATCCGCTCGATGATTTTTCTGCGGGAGCGGGCAAATGCTGCTTTCTTAGGTTTATTTTTAAAACGCTCTATCAGTGCGTTCAGCCGGTTCAGTTCTTCCTGCTGCCGCTCATACTCTTTCTGCCCCGCCGCAAGATTTTTCTGCTTTTGAATCCGGTACTGCGTATAATTCCCCGGATACCTCTTCAGCTTCCCGCCCTGTATTTCATAGACCACATCTACAACCTGGTCCAGGAAAAAACGGTCATGGGATACGAACACCACAGCCTTCTCATATTCCTTCATATACTGCTCCAGCCATTCCACCGTGGGGATGTCCAGATGATTGGTGGGCTCATCCAAAAGCAAAATATCCGGCTTCATGAGCAGCAGGCGGATCAGGGAAATTTTCGTCTGTTCCCCTCCCGAAAATGAAGAGAGCGGTCTTTGTTTTTCCTCTTTTCTGAATCCAAATCCGGTAAAAAGTCTGTCATATTCCGTCTCATATGCAAACCTTTCCCTTGAAAATGTTTCCTCTGCCGGACAGCTTTCCAGAAGTATTTCTTCCACCGTTTTATCCGTATCAAGCCCGGCATTCTGCCGCAGCATCCCTACTGTAATCTTCCTTGAGGTTATGATTCCCGGGCCGGTACGTTTATCATCCCTGTCCGGGGTAAGCTCGCCGGCAATCAGCCGCAGAAGTGTTGTCTTCCCGGCGCCGTTGCGTCCGACCACTGCAATTTTTTCTTTTCCTTTTATTTCAAAACAAATATGGGACAGTATCGGCTGTCCACCCACCGACACTGTCCCGTCCGTAATCTGATATAACATATATTACTCCGTCACTATTATTACAATGCTGACATTTCGTATCAATGTAATTTACCACACCTGTTCATTACACCATTGCTTTCTTAATCGCTGCCAAAAGTTCGTCATAAGTCTCGAATGCCGGAACATCCGGATTATCTTTTATAATCTGTTCCGTGCTCTTAAACAGAAATCCCGCTTTGCTCGCCTTAATCATCGCAAGATCGTTATAACTGTCCCCACTCGCGATCGTATCAAATCCGATAGACTGCAGTGCCTTCACGGAATGATATTTCTGATTTTCCATACGCATTTTAAAACCTGTAATCTCTCCATCCGGAGCCACCTCCAGAGAATTGCAGAAGATGGTCGGCCATCCGAGCTTTTCCATCAGCGGCTTTGCAAACTGTGTAAATGTATCGCTGAGGATGATGACCTGTGAAAAGGAACGAAGCTCATCCAGGAATTCCTTCGCCCCCGGAATCGGGTCAATACGGGCAATCGTTTCCTGAATCTCTTTAAGTCCAAGCCCGTGTTCTTTCAGAATGCCGAGACGCCATTTCATCAGCTTATTATAATCCGGCTCATCACGGGTAGTTCTTTTAAGTCCGGGAATCCCGCTTGCCTCGGCAAAAGCAATCCAGATTTCCGGTACAAGAACGCCTTCCAGGTCCAAACATGTCACATACATAATCTATTCCTCCATTTGTGTAACAGTTCATCCATAACCGGGGTTGCGGGCGGATACCTCCCGCATAAACCAGCATTCACTGACGGTCATGATCATTTTGCCCTGTCATGAGAAAAAGCAGCTGTTCAGCAGCGGGTAAACACCACAGGTGCGTTTTTGCAAATGATGCGGAGTGAACTGTTTTCATTTTTATCCACTAATAGTATAGCGTTCACAATCCACTTTGTAAAGAACATAAAGCCGACAAACCTTTCCCGTTTTTATCCTCTTGCTCTTAACAGTTCTTCTACTTCTTCCCTGTCAGGCATTACTCTTAAGGCACCTTTGCGTGTCGTAACCAGAGAAGCAGCAGCATTCGCAAACGTCAGCATATCCTTCAGATTATTTTCTGTCAGTCCTGAAATCCCGAGACCGCAGATATAATGCAGAATGCACCCGCAGAATGTATCTCCCGCCCCCGTGGTTTCGATGGTATTTTCCTGCAAAAACGGTGCAGCCTCTACAACTGTTCCATCATAGTATGCCCTGCTTCCCTGCTTTCCCATTGATACTAAAATCAGCGGAATATGGTATCTTTTATTTATCCATTCTACACCTTCTGTATAATCAGATTTTCCTGTCAGCCACTGTATTTCATTATCCGATATTTTCAGAATATGGCAATGCTCAAGTCCGTATAAAACCTGTTCTTTTGCATCCTCCAGATCATTCCACAGCGGCGGCCGTAAATTCGGGTCAAATGAGATAATCGCCCCGGCTTCCTCCGCGAGTGAGACCGCCTTCTTTGTTGCAGCACGCACTCCCTCGTGAGTCATGGAAAGAGTCCCGAAATGAAAGATCTTTGAATCCTTTATCAGTTCTTCCGGGATTTCATTTTCCGTCAACATCATATCCGCTCCGGGATTGCGGTAAAAAGAAAAATCTCTGTCTCCGTCCGGATAGGTATGCACCATGGCAAGTGTCGTATGTACCTGCTCATCCATACGCAGATATGCCGGATCAATGCCTGCCTCGGTAATAGCTGCTTTTAACTGCCGGCCAAAGAAATCATTTCCGACCTTTCCGACAAATGCCGTTTTGTGGCCTAATTTCGACAGCATTGCCAACACATTGCAGGGTGCTCCGCCCGGGTTCGCTTCAAACAACGGATTTCCCTGTCCGCTTTCGCCGTTCTCCGTAAAATCAATCAATAATTCTCCCAGTGCCGTAACATCATATTTCTTCATAAATGCACTCCTTTTCCGCTTAACTCTTACCGCTTTTCTCAGTGATTTTTTCTGATACACCAGCGATATTGATATGGTCCCATCCACACCGACTGCAGATCCAGCTTCTCTGCCGTAAAAAGATCGGTATATTCCCCATACAGTGTCGGAAGAACCGCCTGCTGCCCTTCTTCCGAAAAGTTTGCAAGGCAGACCAGCTCTTCTTCCGATGTTGTCCTCCTGATCGCAAACACAGGTTTCCGGCAGGTATCCCAGGTAGTCACATATGCATCTTTTCCAAAACACGGATGCGCTCTGCGTATCTGCTCCATCTGCTTCAGACCTTCCCAGACGGCATTTTGTACCGTTCCTTCTTTCTTTCTAAGCTCTGCATTTTCCCAGTTAAAAGGACTTCTGTGCAGATAACGGCTGTCCGCCGCAATATCCGGATTATCTTTATATCTATAATCATTAACCTGACCGATTTCATCTCCGGAAGACAGCATCGGAAAACCGCGCAGGCTCATACATGCCGCATGCATCATAAGCACTCTTTGGATTCCCTGTTTTACCTGTGCCTGATCCCCTTCAAATCCGCCTTTTTCGATACCGCACAGACTGGCTGTGGTTCCGCAGCTTCTGGCATCCTTTGTCACCGGATCATAATTATACAGTTCACCTCTTGCGAAGCTTCCCGGGAAAACGCCTTCATAAAAATGATACAGATATTCTTTATGCATAAACGGGTCGATCATGAGCTTCTTCTCCTGCTCTTCATCAAGCCCCCATCCGATATCATCATGACAGCGCAGATAATTGACAAAATAACAATTATCCGGAAGGCTGTGGATCACATCCGTCTGATGCTTCAAAAGCCTTGCATCTTTCGCCGCCAGTGCCGCCCACAAATTTACCATGCCGGATACTCCATACAGCATATGACACTCCGGCTCTGCTTCCGTGCCAAAGTAAGCAGGAAGCTCCTTCGGTGCCATGACCACCTCTCCTTTCAGGATCACTCCCGGACATACGATTTCCAAAATCATACGTATCATACGTACAATGGTATGTACCTGAGGCAGATTCCGACAATTTGTCCCCAGCTCCTTCCAGATGTACGGCACCGCATCAATACGAAAGATTTCCACACCCAGATTAGCCAGGAACAGAATATTCGCCGCCATTTCATTAAATACTACGGGATTCCGGTAGTTCAAGTCCCACTGATAAGGATAAAAGGTAGTAAGTACATGTTTCTTCATCTCTTCACACCAGGTAAAATTTCCCGGTGCCGTTGCCGGAAATACCTGCGGCATCGTTTTTTCAAACTGAGAAGGTATATCGTACGTATCATAACACTGATACCGTTCCATATATTCCTTCTCACCGGCTTTTGCTCTCATCGCCCATTCATGTGTATCGGCAGTATGGTTCATGACCATATCCAGGCAAAGGCTGATCCCCCGTGCCCGCATTGCTTCTGTCAATTCGGACAGCTCACTGTTTGTGCCGATTTCCGGGTCGACCGTCCTGAAATCCTCGACAGCATATCCGCCGTCATTGAACGGATGCGGCATTTTCAAAAGCGGCATCAGGTGCAGGTATGTAATCTTCTGCTCCGACAGATAATCCAGTTTATCGGTCAGCCCCCGCAGGCCTCCGGCAAATAGTTTCGGATACATCGTCATACCGAGCATATTACCCTCCCGATACCATGTTGGATTTTCTTCTCTTTTTCGATCCAGCTCTTTTAGTGCAGAAGAACGTTTACAGAAAAAATCCTTCATAGAAGAGAGCAGTTCCTGATAGCTGCCCTCATTCTGATATAATGACATATATTTTTCATGCAGTTCACGCTCATGCTTCTGCATTCTTAGTTTGTATTCATTACTTTCCGTCATAGTTTCTATTAACACTCCATTATTTTATGCGAAGGCAAAAGAGAATTCTTTATCACAGCCTTCTATAATCATCCGTTTAAGAAGACCTGTGGCTGTAACACCGTATATCCCCTTCATCAAAGTTTGAAGTTTCAATGTACTTTCCAATATCATACACCACATGACTGATAACGAACTCCCCGCCGTTAATAAAAATTTCAATCAAATTTCTGTCAACAAAAATTTCCAGCCTGCATTCACCGGCTATTTCAGGAGTTCTGCCTGTCAATGAATACCCTTCAAGCCCGGCAAACACCTGACTGCGGTCCGCATACACGGCATCGTTTTCAATCCGGATACGGTATCCCCCGATATTCAGCTCCTGTCCTTCTTTCAGGCTGGTGCGAAGGCAGAAAGGCTGTGAAAAATCCAGTTTATCAAATGACGGCACTTCCGCATCAAAATATTTCCCGACTTCAGGATGTACTCTGAAATACACATGCCCGTTGTTCACTTCTACCACTCTTGGCTGGCACATCATACCATTCCATTCACAGCCGTTTTGTTCTTTTACTGCTTTCGGCATCCTCATCCATGCAATCATGACTCTTCGCCCGTCTTTATCAAGATTCGTCTGGACCGCATACATATCCAGCCCATAATCAACATACTCGAATTCTTCGCGAAGCGTCAGTCTGCACCGTGCCGGATCAAACTCAGCCGGTGCACAAACCGCATGATGCTCATAGCCACATTCTTTCTGGCTTATATACATTAAAGAACCCATAAACACATAGGTTTCATCTATTTTAAAAATGTCCGGGCATTCCAGAATTCTGCCCAGCCGTCTGTCTGTCATCTGATTTGAGAATTCCCAGTTCACACCATCTTTGCTCGTATAGAACACGATTCTCCCGGTTTCTTCCCTGCAGGTGCTTCCCAATACCATGTAGTAAGTATTACCTTCCTTCCACACCTTCGGATCACGCGTATGTGCTGCGTGGGCTCTTTCCTCATCATAGATCACCGGGATAATCTGTCTTTTATCTTTCCAGTTATCAAAGTGAACTCCGTCTTCGGAAACTACCATTGCCTGGCTGGTAACAAAATGATTATTTTTCGCCATATGAATATTTTCAGCGTCTTTCTCCAGATATCTCACCGCCGAATAGTAAAGATTCAGTTTTCCGTCCGCCTCCAGCGCACTGCCGGAGAAAACGCCGTTCTGATCATATTCTTTCGTCGGGAACAATGCCACGCCCTGATGTTCCCAGTGAACCAGGTCATCGCTCACTGCATGCCCCCAGTGCATCGTCCCCCACACAGGTGCGTATGGAAAATACTGATAGAACAAGTGATATTTTCCTTTGTAATATATAAAACCGTTCGGATCGTTTATCCAGTTTCCCGGAGCTCTCAAATGCAATTCATTCTTCATACTTCCGTCAGTCCCTCCCGATGTCTCATTTTCCGATATTCATCCTGCCTCCCGGCTTCCATCCGCTGATGTTTTGTTTTCCGATGCCGCGGCGTGCCCCGCCGCAGCATCTTTTGGTTATCTTTTATTTTACAGCGCCTGCCACTACGCCTCCGATGATCTGTTTCTGAAGCACAATATACAAAATCAGAATCGGAATTACACAGAGCAGCAGTCCCGCCATAATCGTGCCGTAGTCGGCAGAGTAGGTTCCATAGAAGCTATACGTGGATAAAGGGAGGGTGAGAAGCTTCTTATCTGTAAGAACCAGCGATGGAAGCAGGAAGTCATTCCAAAATGCCAGAGAATTCAAAATTACCATTGTGGAAATGATCGGCTTTAAAAGCGGCAGTACGATTTTGAAAAAGGTCTGAGAATTGGTACACCCATCTATGTAGGCCGCCTCTTCAAGCGCAATCGGAACATTTCCTTTAATAAATCCGTGGAACATGAATACAGACATCGCCATCGAGAAACCTGTATGCATGAAAATCAGGGTAGCTCTATGATTCAGAATATTTAATGTGCCGCCGTAAATACTTACAAGCGGGATCATGATTGCCTGGAACGGAATGATCATGGATGCCACCATCAGAGCAAACATAATTTTGGATATTACGTTATTGTTTCTGACAATGTAATATGCCAGCATCGCCGCCAGTAAGGTTACAAGGACCGTTGAAGATACCGTCACGATCAGGGAATTCTTGAATGCATTCAGGAAATCCATCTGATTAAACGCTTTCACAAAGTTATCAAAAGACAGTCCTTTAATCGTAAACAGCCACGAAAACGGGCTCTTGATAATATCTCTCTTCTGTTTCAGAGAGTTGATAACCACCATAAGAAACGGGAACATGTATGCCACAAAAATAATGATAAGTCCCAGCATTGCCAGAAAATTTGCAGCTTTTCTTTTATTTCCTCCAACTGTTGTCTGCTTCATTATGCTTCCACCTCCTGTTTCTTAGTCAGATAAACCTGAAGCCCGCTGATGCATGCCACAATAACAAACAAGATAAGTGCTTCTGCCTGACCTACTCCAAATTGCCTTGATGTAAATGCTTTTTCATATACATGCATTGCTGCCATTTCTGTCGTTCCGTAAGGTGCGCCTGCAGTCAATGACAGGTTCACATCGTAAACCATGAATGCACGGGACAGTGTCAGGAACAGACAAATTGTGACAGAGGACATCATCAGAGGCATAATAATATTTTTCAGCTTTACAAATCCTGATGCACCGTCAATCTCAGCCGCTTCCATAACATCTTCACTGAGTCCCATGAAGCCTGCGACATAAATCAGGATCATATATCCTGAAAGCTGCCACACGGATACCAGCACCAGTGCTGCGAATGCTTTGCCCGGATCAGACAGCCAGGAGACCTCGAAAATCTTCCAGCCTGTCGCCTCGCCGATGCTTACAAATACTCTTGAAAATACAAACTGCCAGATGTATCCGAGTACGATACCGCCGATAAGATTCGGGGTAAAGAAACCTGCACGGAAGAAATTCTGTCCTTTCATCCCTCTTGTCAGCAGCCATGCGATCGCAAATGCCAGCACATTTACCAGGACAACAACAACAATAACATATTTAAAAGTCAGAAGCAGTGAAGTCCAGAACTGTTTATCTTTCATGACACCTGCAAAATTCTTAAGTCCGACAAAATTCTTTACATTTGACACACCGTTCCAGTCGGTCAGTGTAAGATAAGCACCATATAAAAACGGGATAATTACAACTGCTATAAAGCAAAATATACCCGGCAATGCAAACATGCAGAAATCTTTTCCCTTATGTTTTAATTTCATGTTTCCGCCCCTTTCTTATTCCTGTTCGTCCCAGTATTCCTGAATGGTATCTATAAGCTCTTCTCTGTCACTTCTTCCTGCGAGATATTTCTGCATGGCCGCTCCGAGAACAGACCAGTGGTCATTCGGCACGATTGCAGATGAATTAAATGCCTCGCCCGCCTGAACCTTTTCATAGATGTCACGGCTCAGCGGATCTGCCGGTTCGTAAGGATTGTTCTTAAACGGCGGAATCACATTACAGGTCTTTACAAGCATCTGCTGTCCGATTTCACTGTAAACGATCCAGTTCAGGAATTCTTTTGCCGCCGCCTGCTCTTTTTCAGATGCCATCTGTCCGTCCAGCATAATCTGCTTGGAAGGTGAACCTTGAATCTGACGGTTCACGAAATCTTCCGGGTCATTGTTCATGAAATAAGGCAGGAAGCCGTATTCGTCATCATTTTCAGCACCCGCTTCGGAAAGATTCGGCCATGCCCAGTTACCGTTAAACCAGAAGGCTGTCTTGCCGTCTGCCAGATCAATTGCCATTTCATCATAATCCGCGCCAAGCGGGTCGCCTTTTGCTACGTTGTATTCCTTCAGAACATCAAACATATCCAAAAACTGATCCATGCGGTCATATGATTCGAGATCCAGCTTACCATTTTTAATCATATCAATTACATCAGCAGCCCCTTCGGACGTACCGTCATATGTCTCATATACGTACTGCAAATGATGTGCGCCCAGTGACCAGTCTTCTTTTGCAAGTGATACAGGCTTTTCAATTCCGGCCTCTACAAGCCTGTCGAGCAGTTCAGTAAACTCATCCAGCGTGGTAATTGATTCCGGGTCAAATGTTTCTCCCAATGCATCCTCAATCACTTTTTTGTTATAAATCAGCCCGCGTCCTTCAATACATAACGGGAAACTGTAGACCTTTCCGTTTACCCTCGTCAGATAATCCTCCGCTTCCGCAGTCCACGGCTCAGCCGTCAGATCCGCCGCTTTCTCTTCCGCCAATGCGATGACATCTGTCGTATCCAGAATAGACAGTGCCGGCGGATTTCCTGAGTTGTAAAGGCTCACCACCTTAGTATACGGCGAATCTCCGTCCGTCACGGGCATAACCTCTACATGAACCCCTGACTTCTCCTCAAAAACCGCGCTCATTTCTTCAAGTGCCACCTGTATCTCCGCTTTAGAATTCAAAAGCGTGATACTCGTTCCGCTCAGAGATAAGTCATACGTAAAAGTATCGACCGATGTATCTATCGGCTGCTCTTCTACTGTTTCGTTCGGGTCATCCGGATCACTTGCAAATCCGAACCTGCATCCTGTAAGCATCGTCGCTGCCAGCACGACTGAAAGCCCTGATGCGATGACCCTTGCTGCAACATTTCTTTTCATAACTCCTCGCTCCTCCTTTTCTGATTGATATTTTTTTGCGTGCAACCGGTTTTGTAACCGGTTTCTTTTTGTAATATTAACATTAGAAATGAGATTCGTCAATCCGTTTTTCTGAACTTTGTTAATACTGCCCTATTCTCGCAATTAAATTTGTTAAAATTTCATAAAATCGGTTTCGATACCGGTTACTTAACCGATTACTCTTGTTAGTTCTATATCTTTCTGCTATACTAAAGGCTATCAAAAAGGAGGCAGTTATGGGAAAAAGTAAGAATATAACATTCAGTGACATTGCAGAATACACACACTTTTCCAAGACAACGATTTCCCGTTATTTTAATAATCCTGATTCGCTCACACTGGAAACCCAGCAGATTATTTCTGATGCACTGGTTAAATTAAATTACAAAGAAAACAAAGTAGCCCGGATCCTGGCAAACGGAAAAACCGAGTTTATAGGCGTGATCGTACCTGACCTATACCACCATTATTATTCTGAAATGATGAATCAGATTCTGGCAACTTATGAAGAATTCGGTTATAAATTCCTGGTATTTATCGGAAATGAAAATGAAGAAATGGAGCGTCGTTACATCCGGGAGCTGATGGCTTATAAAATTGAAGGCCTGATCATCATGAGCCACACAATTCCTTCAAAAGAACTTGCCGAACTGCAGATTCCGGTCGTGACGATTGAAAGAGAAGACGAATATGTGTCCAGCATCAATACCGACAACTACATGGGAGGGTATCAGGCCACCAGCCTGCTTGCACGGCAAAAATGCGACATTTTGATTCATATCAATTCACCGACACCTGAATGTATCCCCGCTTACGGACGTATTAAGGCATTCCGCGATCTGTGTGAGGAAAAGCAGCTTAGACATCAGGTTTTCATATGTGAAGAACAAAGTTATGAAAGCACTTATAATTCGCTGCTTCCGATTGTTGAAGAAATTGAACAAAACTTCCGCGGTTTGAAAAAAGGGATTTTCGCTTCAAGTGATACCATCGCCAATGTACTTCTGACTATCCTGATCCGAAAACACGGTACCCTTCCTGACGATTATCTGATCATCGGCTTTGACAATTCCCCGATTTCCCGGGAAGCCGTCATTCCCATCAGCACCATCGGCCAGCAGATAGATGTAATCGCACATGAAGCAGTCAGCCTGCTTGTGACTCAGATGAACGAAAGGAAAAAACGCAGACCCGTTCTTCAGGACAAGCCGGTCCATAAAATCATCACTCCCATCCTCATCCGCCGTGAAACAACCGAGGGCATCCGTCCGTGGGGTGAAGATGCATGATTTTTGTGTATGTATAATCACAGCTGAACTGCGGCCGGAAAAGTAAAAGAAAAGTAAAACTTAATAATCCCCGTATGTCAGGTATTTTTGATAATCTCCCTATTGACTTTATCATGGTAAATTG
Source organism: Lachnospiraceae bacterium (assembly GCA_004556565.1). GTDB lineage: Bacteria > Bacillota > Clostridia > Lachnospirales > Lachnospiraceae > Schaedlerella. Next base: position 16,200 of record SFGN01000040.1, read on the forward strand.
TTAATATGATAACGTGTTTTTTACAATTATCTTAATTTTTACGGAGGATATTATATTATGAAAAAAAGACTTGCATTTTTACTTGCGGCGGGCATGGTTCTTTCCCTGACAGCATGTGGAACATCTACAGACAAAACAACTGACAGCGATGCCGAACAGACCGATATGGCTTATGTTCAGGAGAAAGGAACTTTAGTTGTAGGAATTACGGATTTTGCTCCGATGGATTACAAGGATGACGACGGCGAATGGGTTGGTTTTGACGCAGATATGGCAAAGGCTTTTGCAGAAGAGCTTGGTGTTGAGATCGAATTTGTTGAAATCGACTGGGACAACAAGGTTATGGAGCTTGACGGCAAAACAATCGACTGTGTGTGGAACGGCATGACACTTACAGACGAAGTTACAAGTGCTATGGAATGTTCCAATGCATACTGCAACAATGCACAGATTGTTATTGTTCCGGTTGATGTAGCCGATCAGTATCAGGATGTTGACAGTCTTTCCGGTCTGACATTTGCCGTAGAGGCAGGCAGTGCAGGAAAAGAAGAAGTTGACGCTCTTGGTCTTAAATATACTGAAGTAAAAGCCCAGTCCGATGCACTGATGGAAGTAAAAGCCGGCACATCCGACGCAGCAGTAATCGACTCTCTGATGGCTGCTGCAATGGTGGGTGAAGGAACCGGTTATGCAGACCTTACTTATACAGTCGGCCTCAGCAGTGAAGAGTACGGAGTAGGATTCCGTAAAGGCTCTGACCTTGCTGCCGCACTGAATGATTTCTTTGCAAAAAGCTATGCCGACGGAAGCATGCTGGAAATTGCTGAACAGTATGGCGTTCAGGCTGCAATCATCGAGCAGTAATATAAATACGTCAAAGAGTATGGAAAATCTGCTTCGGCAGCTTTTCCATATACTAAGACATGCCCCCTCAATAGAGAGCGGATTTATCCGCCCTCTATTTTTCGCTTGATAATACATAAAAGAACTCGTTGTATTCACTTTTTTGAGAAAGCAGGAGATACTATGGAACTATTTCTTGAACAACTGCCCATCGTCATTCGATCGCTGAATGTCGGTTTTTTGCAGACACTGAAACTCTTTTTTGTAACACTGATCGGCGCATGCCCGCTCGGGCTGATTATCGCCCTCGGCTCCATGTCCCGGTTCAGACCGTTAAGTTTTGTTACAAAAACCTTTGTATGGATCATCCGCGGAACACCTCTGATGATCCAGCTTCTGATTATTTATTATTTCCCCGGGCTGGTTCTGAAAAACCCGATTTGGGGAAGCGGTGAGACCGGACGTTTTGTCGCCGCCTCTGTCGCATTTATCATTAATTATGCCTGCTATTTTTCAGAAATTTACCGGGGCGGTATTCAGGGAGTTCCGGTCGGACAGGAAGAGGCCGGTCTGGTGCTTGGCATGACAAAGAGCCAGATTTTCTTTAAAATCACTCTGCTCCAGATGATTAAACGCATCGTTCCGCCTATGTCAAACGAAATTATTACGCTGGTAAAAGATACTTCTCTTGCCCGAATCATTGCGCTGCAGGAAATTATCTGGGCAGGCCAGGCCTTTCTGAAAGGGTCACAGGGAATCTCCGGTGCTATCTGGCCGCTGTTTTTCACTGCTTTCTACTATCTCCTCTGCACCGGTCTGCTGACGATCCTGTTCGGCCGGATCGAGGACAAATTAAGCTATTTTAAATAAGGAGGTAAGCATTGATGTCAATTTTGGAAGTTGAACACATCAGTAAATCATTTGAGGATACGAAAGTGCTGAAGGACATCAGCTTTTCTCTTGAAAAAGGACAGGCACTATCTATCATTGGCTCTTCAGGAAGCGGCAAGACGACGCTTCTGCGCTGCCTGAATTTTCTGGAACAGCCGGATGCCGGAATTATCCGCGTAAATAACGAGGTATTATTCAACGCAGCCGATCCTTCCACCATGCAGGAATCACAGATCCGCAAAAAGAGGCTTCACTTCGGACTGGTATTCCAGTCCTTTAACCTGTTCCCACAGTACACTGCGCTGCAGAATGTCATGCTGGCAAAAGAGCTGCTGGCGAAGGAACAGCCGGACTACAAAGCGCGGAAAAAGGAAATTCACGATGCGATCGAAGCTCAGGCTGAAACCCTGCTGAAACAAATGGGACTCGCAGACAGGATGACAAATTATCCTCACCAGCTTTCCGGCGGCCAGTGCCAGAGGGTCGCAATTGCCCGTGCCCTGGCGCTTCACCCGGATATTCTCTGCTTCGACGAACCTACCTCAGCCCTGGACCCGGAATTAACGGGCGAGGTGCTGAAAGTTATTAAAGAGCTGGCCGATCAGAACACAACGATGGTAATCGTGACCCATGAGATGGCATTTGCACGGGATGTTGCAGATCATGTAATTTTTATGGATGATGGAATCATCCTGGAACAGGGTGAGCCGTCAGAGCTGTTCGAGAACCCAAAAGAAGAAAGAACAAAGCAGTTCCTGTCACGTTTTACACAAGGTTAATAAAAACATTGCTGCAAGAAGCGGCATCATCGTTTTCCATAAAATCGATAATGCCGCTTCTTTATTTCTTTATGCTTTTTTAAAGTTATACTATTTATTCAAGCTTCGTCCGATATTCCCGCCACAGGGCAGCGTAACTGTGTATCACACCGCGGTTGTATTTTCCTCCTGCGGCAGTTTCCTGAAAAAACGTGCGGCAAAAAATACAGACGGTATAAATGCCAGCACAAATGCCAGCGGCTGCGCCTCCTGAATACCGCTCAAACCTCTTACCCTCGATAAAATTAAAATCGCAGGAACAAAGAATATGCCGCTTCTCAGGGAGGATACGATCGACGCTTCGAGCTTCTGCCCTGTACTTTGAAGCAGCATCTCCACCACCATACAGGTAGGAACAAACAGCAGTGCCAGGCACTGAAGGTTCAGCGCCCTTGTCCCAATCGCAATCACCTCCGCATCATCCCGGAATATCTGAATCAGACTGCCCGAATACAGTATTACTACGGCAGACATTATCGCGATCACTATTTCTGACAACAAAATTGTAAAACGAAATGCTTTTCTAACCCGGCCGTATTTGGCTGCGCCATAATTAAACCCGCTGACCGGCTGAAATCCCTGTCCTATACCTAATGCAAAAGAGAATACAAACATGATAATACGTGATACGATGCTCAATGCCGCCACCGCCGCGTCTCCATAAACTTTCGCTTCCACATTCAAAAGCACCGTGGCAAAACTGGTCAGCCCCTGGCGCAGGAGACTCGGAAGCCCTGTCTCAACAATATCTGCATACTGTCTGATACCGCAGGCGGCCTTGCGAAGAGAAAGTCTGCACTGTGTCTTCCCCCGAAGAAACATGCTCAGAAGGACACAGAAGCTGATGACCTGGCTTAGAGCCGTAGACAGACCCGCTCCGGCGATTCCCATATCAAACACGAACATAAAAATAGGATCGCCGCAAATATTCAGCAACGCCCCCGTCAGCAGCCCGATCATACCAAGCGATGCTTTCCCTTCATACCGCAGAATATTATTTAACACAAAACTTGCGGTCACAAATGGGGCAGCCACCAGAATAAACAATATATATGTTTTCGCATAAGGCGCAATAGTATCCGTACTTCCAAGCAGCATGACAAGCTGATCCAGGCACAGAAAACTTACAACAGAAATCAGAGTGCCGCAGAATAAAGAACCGAAAAAACCGGCAGAGGCAATGATACCGGCATGTTCCTCGTCATGCTGTCCCAGTTTTCTGGAAATAATACTTCCGGCTCCCTGGCCGAACATAAATCCTACCGCCTGCAGAATCGCCATAAATCCAAATACGATCCCCACCGCACCGCTGGCACTGTTCCCCAGTTTCCCCACAAAAGCAGTATCAGCCATATTGTAAATATTGGTGACTAGCATGCTGATAATTGTCGGGATCGATAACTGTATAATCAGTGACGAGATCGGCGTCTGCGTCATTTTTTCATATTGCGATTTCCCATTCTGCTTATTCATATCTCTTCACCTCATAATTCATATTCATCTGCCTGTCCTCACACTCATAAAAAAATGAGCCATCCGATTATTACCATAACCGAATGGCTCGTCATCTGTCAATCTGAAGTTTCACTGTATTACGCTCCTTTCTTAAATTATGAAGTTGAGATTACCTTTTCATTGGTCCTTACCTCCATCTTTTGAACTTTAGGGGTTTAAATCATGTTCCTTTGGGAGTGTACCTCTTTCGTTGTTTTTGATGGTTTAATATTACAACATTATTTCTATTTTGTCAATAGTTTTCTGAAAATTATTTTATAAAAATATTTTTATCTGTTTACTGTCCTTTTGTAAGACCTATAATTCAGAAAAAGAGATATGAGCGGACGCATCTTCTCCATACGCTCATATCTCTTTTTACAGAACTCCTTTCAGAGTATTAAATTCTTGCTTTATACAGCTCGTTTCAAATCATTTGCATTCACTAATCCGATACACAAACCGGCATTTATTATTTCGCCCCAGCCGTTTCCCGGCTATTGCCATTAAATTTAAGCACCATCAATACCGCTATTGTCAGGATCAGACCTACCGCCAGAGAAATCACCGGGTTCTTCACAAAACCTGCCACGATGTAAGTGACAAATGAAATCGCAGCCACTAAGATCGCATACGGCATCTGGGAGGCGACATGGTTGACATGATCACACTGTGCCCCCGCGGAAGCCATAATCGTAGTATCTGAAATCGGTGAGCAGTGGTCTCCGCAAACTGCTCCTGCCATACATGCAGACATGGAGATGATCATCATCGTATAATCTGTCTGCTGGAAAATACTTACAACGATCGGAATCAGGATACCAAAGGTTCCCCATGAAGTTCCGGTAGCAAATGCAAGCAGGCAGGCAATTACAAAAATAATCGCCGGCAGGAATGCCTGGAAGCCCGATGCATAGTTTTTAACGACACCTTCCACATATACGGCTGCTCCAAGACTGTCTGTCATTGCTTTCAGAGTCCATGCAAATGTCAGGATCAGGATTGCGGGAACCATCGCCTTAAAGCCCTCCGGTATGCAGTCCATACATTCTTTGAAAGAGAGCACTCTGCGTACCAGATAAAAAATCAGCGTAAGTATCAGGGAAATAGAAGAACCGATTACCAGTCCGACAGAAGCATCGCTTCCGGCAAACGCATCAATAAAATTCGCGCCTGAGAAGAATCCGCCGGTATAAATCATTCCCATCACACAGGCAATAATCAGAACCACGATCGGCAATACCAGGTCGATCACAGAATCTTTTCCCTTTCCCAGCTCTTCCTCCAAATCCGCTTCAACAGATGCGGCTGCCTTTGCCATAGCTTTTCTCTCATACTCGGCCATACTGCCGAAATCCACGTTTAAAAGAACAGTACCTACCATAAATACCAGTGTCAGAAGTGCATAATAGTTGTATGGGATCGCACTGATGAACAGCCCAAGACCGTCTGCTCCGTCCACAAAACCGGTAACCGCAGCCGCCCAGGATGAAATCGGTGCAATGATACACACCGGAGCTGCGGTCGCATCAATCAGGTATGCCAGCTTCTCTCTTGAAATATTATGCTTGTCCGTTACAGGCTTCATAACACTTCCTACTGTGAGGCAGTTAAAATAGTCATCAATAAAAATCACAACTCCCAGCAGGATCGTAGCGATCTGTGCCCCGATGCGGCTCTTAAAACGCTTCTGAGCCCATTTTCCGAAAGCTGAGGAACCGCCTGCTTTGTTCATCAGACAGACCATTATGCCCAGAATCACAAGGAATATGAGGATACCCACATTCCAGCTGTCCGACAGGACGGCGATAAACCCTTCGTTAATCACATGATTCATTGTTCCTTCCAGATTAAACCCGGAGAAAAACAAGCCTCCGACCAGGATACCGACAAACAGAGAGCTGTAAACCTCTTTTGTGATCAGTGCCAGGGCGATAGCTATGATTGGCGGCAACAGCGCCCAAAATGTAGCATACATATTATTTACCCTTCCTTTCTCTCATTCCTTCGTAAAAATTTGTAAACTATGAGTACGCCAAAATGTATCTGCCGTCGTAAGCATATCCTATGCCGGTATATGCGTCCGCAAAAGAGAAGATTTCCGGCATCTTTTGTATGTCTTCTCATGCCTCTGACAGCCCATTTCGTATAGTATATACTATAATCACCTGTCACTGCAAGCAACATTTATACTTGCAGGCTAAATAATGTCAAGCATTTTTGAAAATGTCCTAAAATAAGTGAAACATTAGCCCCGTCAATTCGGGGCTGTTTTATTTTGGGAATCCTACTCGGTGATGATTAAAA
>SFGN01000188.1 GCA_004556565.1 Lachnospiraceae bacterium
CTTTAATTATAGTATCATATATCTTTTCTTTTTACAATCAAAAGTATATATTTATAGTAATAAAGCATATATTGCAATCAAAAATTGAATTCACGGAAACGCTAGGCACTGCCTAGCCTCACGCTATGCGTGAAGTCGGTTTCTCTTTATGCTCTTTTTTTTTGGCATATGAAGTAGCCTGTATTTTCTTGCTCCCCTCATGCCAAAAAAAGAGAGTGCTTTGCACTCTCTTTACTAATTAGCAATCCGATACAGTCTCGGTTTTTCTATCATAATAATATGCCCGATCTGCTAATACCTCTTCTGGATTTACTTCCGATGCATTAACTTCCCTAATCATGGCGTTAAGATATTCAATGCCTTCTACGCCAGATTCCCTTACAACTATCATTTCATGAATGCTACTCGGTATCAAATAGAAATTTTCTTTTAATAAATTTCCTACATTTTTGAGACAATTTGAATACAACATTGTAATTGCTCCGTTCAACCATTGCTGATTAGTTAATACATACATCATATCATTAACTTCTATCTCTTCTCCGGTAATCTGTTTGATTATATCATCCATCGGCCTGAACACAATCGGAAACAACTGCTCTGTATTCTGCATTGCAACGGCGGCTATATCTTTCAATGTAATTCCCCACATTATTAGATGATCATTCCGAATCAATGATGTAGCAACTTGATCTTTTCTGACATCAAATGCAATTTTAAATATAATTGCTAAATCATGATATGGAATATATGGAATATCATTTAAAATATCCTTATTCATTTCTTTATTCACAAAAAAACAAACAATTCTATATTTCACATGCAAATTCCAATAAAAAGGGGCACATGCTCCGCACCAACGGTGCGCTCAGTCCAGTTTAAGCGGTGCGGAGCACCATCCCTCTGATGATAGATGCTTATTTCTCAGCTTCACGCATACTGATGCCATTCATTTCGAGTCGATAACTGTGTCGTTTGTCTGTAATGCGTGCAAGGCAGGCATCTGCATAAGTGTGTTCCCGGAACAGATCAAACCATGACTTGATCGGAAACTGTGAGATAATGATTGTGGATCTGCGCCCATCCCGCCCGTCGATCACTTCGAAGAGATCACGGCATTTATCCAGATCCAGTTCCATGAGTCCAAAGTCATCGATCGCAAGCAGATCAAGTTTGGACAACGCAGTAACGTATTCCAGATAGGTTGACTTCAATCTGGCCTGCTCCAGTTCAAGCATGAGCGTGTTTGCCCGGATATATCGTACCGTCTTCAGCTGACGAAGAGCAGAGATACACAAGGCATTGCTCAGGTGTGTTTTTCCGCTGCTTGTCATCCCGGTAATCAGGAGATTCTTACCTTCATCAATCCAATGACAGGTTGCCAGCCGCTCAATTGCAGTTGTGTCCAGTTTTCTTGCAGGATCATAAATGGTTTCATCCAGATCAGCATCTGGGTAGCGCAGATGTGCCTGTTTCAGATAGCGTTTAAACTTTTTGTCGTATCGTATCTGCCATTCATGGTTTACGATCTCTGTGAACCGTTCAATGAAAGGTGCCAGATCGGCATTCGGATCCAGCATCTGGCTCTCAAATGCGTCTGCCATTCCGGACATCCGCAGGGAACGCAGGCGTTCACAGATCAGGAGTTCCTCATGAGTAAGGGAAAGATTCTCATTCATTGATAGCAGTCCCTCCCTCTGATGTTTTCATGTTCCGGAAGTCCGGCTGCGCTCTTTTCTGATGGTTCGTGGTTAACCAGACGGCTAAGGGCTTTCTTAAAGTAAGTGTACTTGCATGCGGATGCATCAATACAAATCTGGGCTGCTTCCGCTGCGATATGACGCGGAACATCATTGCACATATGCAGAATCCCCTTGCAACTGTTGTATGCCTGTTCTTCATGCTTGACGCTGCGAAGAATACGGTCAATGAGCGTAACCATGGATTCTCCATAAACGGATGCCCATCTGCGGTAATACGCCCCGTCATGCGCATTCAGCTCCTTGTAGTACCGGTGTTCCGGAGGCATATGGCTGTCGTCTGTGATATAACGCGGAAAATCCTTGTAGGAGCGTACATGCTTACACAAAAGCCTGTTATTCTCATCACAAATCCTTATCTCACTCATTGTAGCTTTGAGCATTGCAGGTTTTCCATGATACGTATACAATACAGAGTAATAGTGGCCGTCATATTCAAGGTGGTAATTATCCGGTATACGCAGAAAATATTTGTAATCGCAAGTCGTAAAGCTGCCCAATGGAAGAGGCTTCATTTTTGGCTTGTCGTAGGTCTGGAAGGCATACTCACGTGTCCTGCGTATATCATTTTTATTCTGGAAATCCGCTTGATTGATTGCCGCTATTATCTTTTGGGTTTCTTTGTTCAGAGAATCGAGGCTTGTAAATATGTTTTCTTTTAAGCGCTCGATTAAATGTGTCTCCAAAAAACGGACGTGGTTTTCTATCGTTGGTTTCCCTTTAGGCTTGCGCGGCGGTGGCGGCAGTACAATCGTGTCGTAGAAATCCTCCAGGTCTGAAAAAGCTGAATTCAGGATCAATTCATCCTTTGAGTGCTTAGAAATCGCGGTTTTCAGGTTGTCTGGGACAAGATATTTCGGAACAGCCCCATAGTATTCCAGTGCGTGGACCACGCCGGTAATAAAACTTGGCAGCTTCTCATCAAGGAATACTTCTGCATATACACGGCTGCTGAAGCCAAATGTCGTAGCAAACACATGGACCTTGCGTATTTCGCCGGTTACAGGATCCGTCAGCAGTTCAGGCTGATCGCCGACCCAATCGATATACATGCGCTCTCCTGCTATCCGTTCGACTGGCATGGATACGGAATCCTGTCCGAAATTTTCTCTCAGAAAATCTCTGTAGAGCTTATAGAATTGTGACAGTTGATAGCCATTCGGATGCTCTTTCTTGTATTCCATCCACTGGAATGCAAGATCGGGAGTCTCCATTGCCAGCATACGCTGATGGATCTGAAAGAAATCCGGTAGTTCCTTTTCAGCGCGGCGGAGATTCTCTGGTGGATAGAAAGTCTCTTCGACTTTCTTCGGCGGCATTGCTTTCAACTCCTCCAGGGAAATCCCGAGTTCATGAAAACGGTTCATAATGAGTGTTACAGTACTGTTTCCTATGTTGTACCGCTTCTTGGTAGTGCGGTATCCAATACCGCTCTGGCGTAATTCAATCACACCGATAATGGTTGAGTATTTTTGCATTTGGTGCTCCTTTCTCAACTTGTAATGAACGAGTTTCATTGTTCATTATAAAAGAAAGCGCACCGTTTAGAATGGAATCAGCGAACCGCTATTTCAGAATAGGTGCACCGCTGATTCTGGAATGAGCGCACCGGTCAACCGGAATTTGCA
>SFGN01000041.1 GCA_004556565.1 Lachnospiraceae bacterium
AATAGGGGGGTCATTGCTTTTTTATTTGCAAAAAGTGGTGAAATCCTTGAAAATATAAGGTTTTAAAGAAAAAAGGGCTGTAAAACTTTACAGTACCTGTTGAAAAACGAGGATAAAATGATGAAAAAAACATGATAAGCAATCCCTATAATGATGGCAAAAGCCGATGGGCAGATAATATCATGATCGAGCGCTGGTTCCGAAGCTTCAAATATGAAGAAGCATATCTGACACAGTACAGCAATATCAGGGAAGCTCGAGCTGTTATCGGAGCACATATCCACACTTACAACTTTGAGCGGCGCCATTCTGCTCTTGATTATCAAACTCCGGCTGAATGCTACTATCCGGCAATGGCGTTGCCATATGTAGCTTAGCATATATGGGATCAGGGGAGTGTCCAACTATTATCTCCCTGCTCTTTGTAACTTATCAAACATATCAATTCATTATAAAAATCTTAGATTTTTGTCTTGACAACTGAACCACTATATTTATCCATGGATTGTTTTATTTGTAAATTACAATCCGTAGTTTTGGTTTTGAAAGAACATGAAGCTGCAAAATGGTTGACCAGAGAAACTTTGAGTAGTGTTGAATGGCTGCCGGCAGATCTGGACTTGATAGAAAAACTTAAGGAGTATCTTTGATTATGGCTTACAGCGAGCTTGTTAAGAATTTTAACCGCATTCGTGATTATATGCGGGAATTTTATATATACGGCTTTAAGAGCAGAGAAGAATATACAAAGAAAAGTGCCCGTTCTTATGATGATGAGCGACGTCGCCTGGAGAGCTGGCTTGGTGATTACATGCAGTTTCGCCGGACTCCGGATGGAAAGAATATTTTCTTGTCTATTGATAGTCGTAAGTCACGACATAATCCTTTGTATAAAGCCTGGAAGACAAAGAGTTTTACCGATGGAGATATAACTTTGCATTTTATTCTGATGGATATTATGGCATCAACAGATCATGCCATGTCTGTTGGTGAGATCATGGAACAGATCGATGAGTATCTTACATCGTTTACAGAACCAAGATTATTTGATGAATCAACAGTGCGTAAGAAATTGAAGGAATATGTTGCCGAAGGAATACTTGTGAAAGAAAAGCGTTACGCTCGAGGCTATAAACAGTCACAAGGATCATATTTCAAAGAATCATGTGATTCCGCTGAGAATTATGATTATCGTGAAAAACGTTGTGGCACAGTCGAAAAAATAGATAATAATACAAGCCTCTTTTATGCTGATGTTTATGATGTGAGTGAAATGATCCCGTGGATCCGGACGTTTATTTGTCGTATTACAGATATTCACTTTTCTGATCCGGTAACGGAAGTGCAGTTTAAAAAAGACATCGAAAAAATGTATAAACTGTATGGTCTGGAAGGTGGTGAGACAGTGTGATTTTCAGCGAACTTTATAGTGCATATTATAATGCGGTTGCAGAAATACTGAAAGCCGCGATAGACCATCCACTTCAAGGAGATGAGCTTCGAAAATTAGTGGAGAAACATGCTTTTGGAGAAAGCATATGGAATATAGAGCGTTCTTTATTTGAAGAAAAATGGCAGCTGATTTTTTCAGATGGAACGACACCGATCCTGAAGGAACCAACGATGCCTCTGACGACGATGCAGAAGCGTTGGCTGAAGGCGATAGTGCTGGATCCGAGAATCCGTCTGTTTCAAGATGAGCCTGTTGACTGGAAGATTATCTTCATGATGTTGAGATCTGTCAGTGTTTTGCCTGCAGAAGCAGAGAAAAAATGGCAGAGATTATTTTGGAAAGAACCGGATTGACAGGTTCAGATGGATTTCATACGATCCATAATTATATCGATACGGATGAGATGATTCTTCGCAAGGGTGCCATTGCTGCTCATGCAGGCGAGAAGGTATTGATTCCGATTAATATGCGGGACGGTTCAGTCATTGCTGTTGGAAAAGGCAATCCGGAGTGGAATTATTCCGCGCCGCATGGTGCCGGAAGACTTATGTCCCGGTTAAAGGCAAAAGAGTCTTTGGATATGGAAGATTATAGGAATGCTATGGAGGGAGTATATACAACATCCGTAAATGAGAATACAATAGATGAGGCACCTATGGCCTACAAGTCTCTGGATGATATCATTGATGTAATTCAGGAGTCTGTAAATGTTATTGATATCATGAAACCTGTGTATAATTTCAAGGCTTCTGATGATGATGTGCCATGGAAGAAGAAAATAAGGGAGAAAATGAATGAAAAAGATGATTATCGAAAAACTCCTTTAAATTGAAGAAAAAGAAAATGTATGGATTTTGTTAGCTGTTGAATCCGGAAGCCGGGCCTGGGGATTTGCTTCACCTGGCAGTGACTACGATGTGCGGTTTATCTATGTCAGACCAAGAGAAGATTATCTGCGTTTAGATCCGCTGAGAGATGTTATCGAACTGCCCATTAATAATATGCTTGATATTAATGGTTGGGATTTGCAAAAAACACTGAGGCTTTTGTACAAATCAAATCCAACGTCATTCAAATGGTTTTCTTCGCCTATAGTTTATAAAGAAACAGAATTTGCTGATAAATTCAGAAATATTATGGATGACTATTTTTCTTCTAAATGTAGCCTCTATCATTATATCAGCATGGCAGAGGATAACTATAGGGAATATTTGAAACGTGAAATGGTCAGAGCAAAGAAGTATTTCTATGTGCTGCGTCCTGTGTTGGCATGTCTCTGGATTTTTGATAAAGGAACTGCTCTGCCAATGCTGTTTTCAGAACGTATGGAGGAAGAACTTCCAAGAGATCTCAAGGATGAAGTTCACAGATTGTTGGATTTGAAAATGAAAAGCCCATAAAAGTAATTTTGAACATTTATAAATAAAGTGGAATTAAGGTATTGACTCTGACATTATGTCATAGTTTATGCTATGATTACCACAGAGAGAGGTGATCAAAATGATGACAGTACATGAAGTCAGCAAAATATCCGGAGTAAGTATACGTGCTCTTCACCATTATGATAAAATTGGACTTTTGCCGGCCACAGAAGTTACAAATGTTGGATACCGCTTGTATGACGATACAGCACTGGAGCGGTTGCAGCATATTTTGCTGTTCAAGGAACTGGAATTTTCACTGAAAGAGATCAAGAATATTCTGGATAGTCCGGATTTTGATCGGAGTAAGGCGTTGGAACAGCAGATACATTTGCTGGAACTCCGTAAGGAACATTTACAGAATCTAATTGATCTTGCCTGGGGAATAAAAGCGATTGGAGTAAAGAAAATGAGTTTTGAAGCATTTGATACAAGAAAAATTGATGAGTACGCCGAGCAGGCAAAAGCATCCTGGGGAAAGACAGAAGCTTATAAAGAATTTGAACAGAAATCTGCAGGGCGAAGCAAGGAAGAGCAGCAGACAATCAACATTAAAATGATGGAAATATTTGCTGAGTTCGGCAAGATAAAAAATCAGAGTCCTGAGAGTGAAGCGGCAGTTGGCCTTGCAAAAAGATTGCAGGATTTTATTACAGAGCATTTTTATACCTGTACAGATGAAATATTGCTGTGTCTTGGAGAAATGTATGCAGGCGACGGTGATTTTACTATCAATATTGATAAAATGGGTGGTGAAGGAACCGCGGAGTTTGCAGATAAAGCAATTAAGGCATATTGCGGAAAATAGAAATATTTTGCAGGAATCTATTGGTTTTCTTTTATAATGATGATATATTGTAAGAGTAGTATAATTAGTTCTTGGGTTTTAAAGATAATCCTGCCGAAAGGCTGATTATAAATATTATAACTTAGGAGAGTATTTTTTGAACAAGTACAGAACAATGGAGATTGTAGGCTAACCGGGAGGTTTGCATACAATCAAAACAAACCTCCCACCGGTATGGTAATTGAGCGAAGCGGTCTGCGCGAACTATTCAGATTCGCAAGCCGTAGTCAACAATATTCAGGAGGATTAAAAAATGAATAAAAACGACTATATTATTCGTTTGGAAAAAAGAGAAGATTACAGAGCTGTAGAGAACCTTGTGAGAGAGAGCTTCTGGAATGTTTACAGGCCAGGATGCTTAGAACATTTTGTCCTTAAGAAGCTTAGAGACGATGCTGATTTTGTACCGGAACTTGATTTTGTCATGGAAAAAGATGGAGAAATCATAGGACAGAACATTTTTGTAAAAGCAGTGATTTCTGTAGATGATGGAAGGAAGCTTCCTATCATGACAATGGGCCCCATCTGTATCACACAAAAGCTTAAAAGACAGGGATACGGTAAGATTTTACTGGATTATTCTTTAGAGAAAGCTAAGGAGTATGGATGCAAAGCAGTATGTTTTGAAGGAAATATTGATTTTTACGGTAAAAGTGGTTTTGTGGTGGCTTCCACAAAAGGAATCAGATATCACGGATTACCGGAAGGAATGGAAGCAGACTTTTTCCTGTGTAAAGAGTTGGAGTCCGGATACTTTGACGGTATTACAGGAGAGTATGCCACGCCGCAGGGATACTTTGTAGCAGAAGAAAATCCGGAAGAGTTTCAGGCATATGATGCTGAGTTTCCAGAGAAGGAGAAGCTGGTATTGCCGGGGCAGCTCGGATAAGCTTTCATAACGAATGACTTACAGGAACCGATGAACCCTTGGGGGATCATCGGTTCCTCTGTTATGAAATGAGTATTAATGGTAAGATTATGGTCAGGAGGGGATGAATGTGATTTATATAACAGGGGGATACACTTGGTTAAAGCTGATGAAATTCTCTGCTCTCCGCCTAGCCGGGCTGCAGATACAGCGCAGCTGATCTCTGAAATGACAGGGATTCCATGCCGAGAGGAACCGAGATTGATCGAGCAGAACTTTGGTAAATGGGAATCCACCCATTGTGATGGACAGGATTTCAAGAAGGCTAAGGAATTTTTTGCCTGCAGCCTTGAGGGCGGTGTTGGTGTAGATGATGCCATTCATCGTGCTGCAGGAACGGAACTTCTCGCAGAATGCCGTACATTATATGGCTGCAAAACTGGCGAAGCTAAGATTACAAAGGCATATAACCCGCCTTGCAAATACGTGATCCACACCGTTGGACCAATCTGGCACGGTGGAAAAAATGGAGAGGCGGAGCTTTTGGCAAATGCTTATAGAAATTCTTTGCAGTGTGCTGTGGATAATGGAATCAAGACACTTGCATTTCCGTCTATTTCCACAGGTGTTTACAGTTATCGTTTCGCAGCTGCCAGTCAAGTCATGGTATGTCTTGTTTGCTGATAATACCTATGCGGATGCATGCCTTGAAGACTTTTTTTGTTGAGGCAATGAGAAAAATGTTTATAATATAAATTGAACATGACATACAGATGTCGTGTTATCAATGGTATGATGAATCAGGAAGTGAAAGTGATATGAAAATAGATAGGCTTATCGGCATTCTTTCCATCCTTTTACAGGAAGAGAAAGTAACTGCTCCGGAATTGGCAGAAAGATTTGAGGTTTCAAGAAGAACAATAAGCAGAGATATTGAAGATTTATGCAAGGCTGGTATTCCAATTTATACATCACAGGGTGCAGGCGGTGGTATTAGCATAATGGATGACTATAAGATGGATCGGACGATTCTGTCATCTAAGGATATGCAGATGATTATGGCAGGCCTTCGAAGTCTTGATAGCGTAAGCGGCAGACATTATTATGGACAGCTTATGGAAAAACTCAAGGCCGGCTCATCCGAATTTGTCAATGGAAATGAGTCTATTCTTATCGACCTGTCATCATGGTATAAGGATTCTCTGTCACCAAAGATTGAACTGATACAGGATGCTATCGAGTTTGGGAAGACACTAAGGTTTAAGTATTATGCTCCGAGAGGTAATACTGAGAGGAAAATTGAACCGTATTTTCTGGTTTTCAAATGGTCAAGCTGGTACGTCTATGGATATTGTCTGCTAAGGAACGACTATCGAATGTTCAAACTGAATCGAATGGCAGATATAGTGCATGCTGGAAATTTTACAAAAAGAAGTGCAGTGACAATGCCGGACTTATCAAATAAAAAGGTGTTTCCGCCACAGGCAAAAGTAAAAGCAGTTTTTAATTCGTCAATGAAATGGCATCTTATTGAAGAATATGGAATAGAGTCTTTTACAGAGATGCCAGATGGAAAGCTTCTATTTGAACATGATTATGCTGATGATGAAGGTCTGCTGTCTTGGATGCTTTCATGTAGGGACGCGGTTACTGTTCTTGAACCAGAGTCCTTAAGGGAGGAACTGTTTCGTATCGCTTCTGAACTTGCAGAAAAATACAGGAAAGAAGGGCAAAAATGACAACGGTATATGTTTATGTAATGAATACAATGGCTGATTGGGAAATTGGCTACTGTCTTGCAGAACTTAATTCGAAAAGATTCTTTAGGAAGGACGCCAAGGAGATTTCGGTGAAAACGGTATCTCTTTCAATGAATCCGGTGAAAACGATGGGAGGTCTTGTGATTGTTCCGGACCTGACGATAAAGGATATCCAGGTAAATAAAGATAATGTGCTGATTCTACCTGGATCAGACAGATGGAGTGAATCTGAAAACTCCCCGATTCTTGGGATTGCTAAGCAGTTCTTTGAAGCTGGAGGACTGGTTGCTGCAATATGTGGAGCTACAGTGGCTCTGGCAAATATCGGGCTTTTGGATGATAAGAAGCACACGAGCAACGGAGCAGGTTACTTAAATATGTTTTGCCCAGGGTATAAGGGAACAGACAATTATATTGATAAGCCGGCTGTCAGAGATGGAAATTTGATAACAGCTGCAGCTACAGGTGCACTTGATATGACAAGATTGATTTTGGAATACTTGGATGTATTTGGGACAGATACATTGGAACACTGGTTTGCGTATTTCAGTACAGGCAACGCAAATGAATTCTTTGCTATGATGCAGAGCTCTCAGAGACAAAGAAAAAGAGTAGGAAGAAAGGATTAAACAATGGCATTTGATTTTAAGAAAGAATTTAAAGAATTTTACATGCCAAAGAATAAGCCTGAAATAGTGACTGTTCCAAAGGCAAATTACATAGCAGTAAGAGGAAAAGGTAATCCGAACGAAGAAGGCGGCGAATACAGGCAGGCGGTCGGTGTATTATATGCTATAGCTTATACTTTGAAAATGAGTTATAAGTCAGATTATAAGATTGAAGGATTCTTCGAGTATGTAGTTCCGCCACTGGAAGGTTTCTGGTGGCAAGACGGAATGGATGGCTGTGATTACAGTATGAAAGATGAATTTAATTGGATATCAGTAATCAGACTTCCGGATTTTGTGACAAAGAAAGATTTCGATTGGGCAGTGAAGACTGCATCCGAGAAGAAGAAAATGGACTGTTCTAAGGTCGAATTCCTTATGGTTGATGAGGGTTTGTGTGTTCAGATTATGCACCACGGATCTTTTGATGACGAGCCTGCATCCATTGCAATTATGGATAAATATCTTGAAGATAATGGGTACCGCAATGACTTTAGCGATGCAAGACTTCATCATGAGATATATATGTCAGATGCAAGAAAGGTTGCTCCTGAGAAGTGGAAGACTGTAATCAGACATCCAATATGTAAATTGTAGGTCAAGGATAAAGGTATGAATGAGATTATTTTGAAATTAAAAGATAAGGACGATAAAGCGGCATATGAGTATTCAAAAATACTTGGAGCCGAGTCAGCTGAATCAGACAAGTATCTTCATATGCTCCCGGAATTCGCTGATATGCTTGACGATAAGAGTTCCTATGTAAGAACAAGGGCATTTTTCTTGATTTGTAATCAGGCGAGATAGGCGAAGGATGGTCAAATAGCAGATGTTTTTGACAGAATGAGTGTCTTGCTTCATGATTCGAAACCTACTGTTGTAAGACAGTGCCTTCGAGCATTGCATGAGGTAGCATTGTATAGGTCGGAGATGTCTGAAATGATTATTAATGCCGTTGATAAGATAGACGTTTCAATATATAAGGACAGCATGTCACCGCTTATTGAAAAAGATATCAATGAACTGATGAAAGTATTGGGTTAATGGAACAACGCGGACGGTTATGTTGAAATGCTGTTCACGCCAATTGCTCCCTATGAAGCGTCTCCACCCTTTCAATGATGGAGACGCGGGAACTTTGCCCACACACTCAGTGACAGTTTTAGCGAGGGTGTTTTGAGGAAAATGATTGCATCCGGTGAATTGAAAAAAAGAAGAAGTAGAATATCTGCTATTACAGGAGAAATTACATTTTGATAAAAGTATTATTTGTCTGCCATGGCAGGTGGAGCGAGTACAGTTCATGACCGCTGTTACGCTCCTTTAGGGGGATAGATGGGGGCAGTACGACCCACCTACCACTACCGTTTTACTACGAATGATACGACTTAAACTACAATATGTAGTATATCGTTAAAAAGTACATGATAGATATAGAATTGCAAAGGCTTTGCTGCATCGGTACGAAACCGAACAGGCAGAGCCTTTATTTTTGTGCTGATTATAGTGTAGAAATGAGTTGCTATATTCCGGGACTAGAGCGAACATACACATACCCCAAGAGGGACTACATTACATGGAGGTATGAGCATGAACATTATGGAATTGAACTACAACGTACAGGGTGAGGAACGCAGAAAGCTTGTACAGATTGTAGCGGAAATCATCAACACCGCAGCGGTTTACAAGAAGGTGCCGACCTGTGCCTATGAGATCAGCACCTTTACGGTCAGCAAGACTGGAGTGCTTTCCTGGACAGAGGACACGGATGTTGAGACCGTGAAGACGGTCGTTGCCGGACTTCAGATGATGGGGCTTAACGCAAAGGAAGAAACGAAGACCGTCAAGAAGGTATTTGAGATGAGACCACAGGCACAGCCGGATGCTCCGAAACAGCCACAGGAACAGCCTAAGGACGAGACGGAAATGCAGACCGTGGAGATTCCTCGCAAGCTGATGAACGACACGGCACTTGCCAACCTTGACCGCATTATCGAGGGTAAAGGAACACTGATCAAGAAAGCCATTGGAGCAGATAGCCTTGAGTATGAAATCACAGAGGATAGGATTCGATTCCCTTGGTTTATGATGACCGAGGATGCAGAAGAGAACAAAGCTTACATCACCTTCATCAGCAAACTTGCTGAACAGGCGCGGACAGCCAAGCGTGTGACCCTTAAGGAAAAGCCTGTGGACAATGAGAAGTACGCATTCCGCTGTTTTCTCCTCCGGCTCGGATTCATCGGTGAGGAGTATAAGGAAGCAAGAAAGATTCTGCTGAAGAACCTGACCGGGAACGGAGCATGGAAGAACGGGGGTGACCGCTGATGTGGGGAATTTCAAAGGCAAGGCTTGAATGCCTACGCAGCCAGTATGCTCCGGGGACAAGGGTGGAATTGGTTGAGATGAACGACCGACAGGCACCTCCACCCGGAACAAAAGGCACGGTCGTGCGTGTGGATGACATCGGGACCATTCATGTGCATTGGGATAACGGCAGTTCCCTGGGCGTGGCATACGGTGAGGACAGATGCCGAGTGATTGCAGAATAGGATGGGGTCACGAATCGTTATCCCATAAACTGAATAACAAACCGTTAGCGAGAAGGAGCCGATTTCCATGGATTGGATATCGACTCCCTTGTTATTTCAATTTGTTCATTCTAATGTTCAATTTGGTCATCTGGCGGAGGAATGACTAAATTGGCATTGGCTCGGCTGGTTACGCATTTTCGAATATGATACTTTAGAAATCAAGCAATAATTCGTGTGTTTGCAGAGAATTTCATTGTTGACAGAGGGTGTATATGATATAATCAAGATTAACATTTAGTTTCTGCTTATAACTGGTAAGAGGTAAAATATGGAACTGTCTTATAAAAAATTGTGGATTGAATTGGTAAAAAGAGACATGAACAAAACTGATTTAGTTAATGTGGCTGGCATCAGTTGGGCTTCAGTAACCAAGATGTCAAAAAATGAAAACGTAAGCATGGAAGTGTTGAAAAAAGTCTGTAAAGCGTTGAATTGTAATATCGGAGATATTATGGATATATATCCAGCAGAATAGACTAAGAAACGGAGGAACACCTTATGCCAATTCGTTTATGGCCTAATGATTATGTTAAAAAAGAACATATAACTTCTGGTGAACGTTTTCTTCTTCGTAATGCAGAGAAGAATTTTAAAGATGGACATTTTGCAGTTGATATAGATCCTGTGAGAATGAGTAATTCGACATTAAAAATGGGAATGTATTTATCACCATCAGAAGGGTTAGTTACGTATTCCTTGTTTCCGGGAGATATTAGTGCACAATTGATGGATGTTTACATTAGTCATGTACAGAAGGTAGAGGACAAAATATATGAGCGTCTCCTGGATTCGAAGATTTTAATAATTCGAGCAGGGGAGTATAAAATACTTAAATTTCCATATAAGCATATGATTCTATTTCAAAATGAACTTACTGATAAGTCGAAATTTGAAAATGCACAATTACAACGTTTGGCGACATATGCATCTTATAAATTTTTTCATCCAGTAGATACAACAGGAACAATAAAATACAAGAAAGATTTAAAAATTTTTGAATACATTAGAAAAGAATTTGATCCGAATTTCAAGGAGATTTCTGAGATTGAGCAGAAGGCTGTATTTGAAAGATTAGCGCCAGAATACACGGTTGTTATGAATGAATTGGAAAATGTTCAAGTTCCAGTAAACCGAACATTCCATTCTGAAGAAGAAATGCGTATAACTGGCGAAGAATTAGAATACAAGACGTTTTACTTGGATGAGTATCAGGTTGGCCTTGTGAACGACATGGGTCGTGGTCACAGGGTTATCCTTGCGAATCCAGGGGCTGGTAAGAGTGTTTTGCTTTTGTCTAAGGCATTTAAATATGCGAGCATGTATAAAGACTCACAGATTTTGTTAACCTGTTATAACAACAATCTGGCTGATTCATACTGCTTTAAAAGAAGCTGTGCGAACTTTGGAGATAACTGCAATTTACATATTATGACATTCCATAAACTGGTAAAGAAGATTTATGAGGAATGTTTGCATCAGAGATGTGATTCGAATATCGCAACACTGGAAGAAATACAGCAGTGTATTTATCTTGTACGAACCGGTAAATTATCTCTCCGATTTAAAGCAATATTTATAGATGAAGTTCAGATTTTTGATCCACAGTATCTGGAACTCTGTTACTTACTGCTAGAAGATGCAGAGGATAACACTTTCTTGATGGCTGGAGATTTAAATCAGACAGTTCGCAAGAAAAGCCGTCGTGGTGATGTCCCTTGGAAGAAAATTGCAGGAATCCAATTAGACTACACGGGACGTGTTCGTTATATAAAGAAGAATTATCGCAACAGCAAAGAAATCGGTAAATATCTCTGTCATATGTTAGAGCACATGAACGACCGAATGAAAATGCTGGATATGATTAATTTCAAAGAATTCGAGTATGATTCTTTTGAAATCGGTGAAAAGAAAAGTTTGGCGTTAAAGGTTAAGACGGGCATTAACCGATTTAATATTAAAGATGAAACTGTTAATGCGATAAATGAAATTGTAACCAAATACAAAGTAAGTTACTCAGAAATCGCTATCTTATTCCCATATAAGCAGCACAAATTGATCAAATATTATTACCTTTATTGGTTAGAGCAGGCCCTCAATGATGCGGATATTCCATATTCATTGATTACATCCTCTTTAGGTGGATCTTTTGACCGTAAGAGATATAGCGATACGAATGGTGTCGTTGTGTCAACCATTGATTCATCTCTAGGCTTGGATTTTAAAGCGGTTATTGTAGCTGGTTTGTATCCTTACAATTATATATTCGGTGATAACTATTACAAGAAGACAATATCTTCCTGGTCTGCAATCAAAGCCATGTCTGATGATGACCAGTCACAGGTGCAGAGTCAGATGAGAGCTATGTACACTGCATGTTCCAGGGCAAGGGATGTATTGTATGTCTTGAGTGATTTGACTCCAGGATCTCCGATGGAGGAAATTCTGCAGAAATAAGAGGTGCATTATGGCAAGCAACTACAATATAATGGCAAATTATATCGTATCAAAATACATAGAGCGTGTATCAGGAAAAGATTTGGGAGAAACATTCGTTGATGATGATCCTTCTAAACGTGTTATGGTAGGCATGCTTTCAGAAGATAGAGTAGAAGCTAAGTTTGAAGGCGGATATGTTGAAAACGCAAATACACGATTTGACAGTATTCCATCTATCAGTATTTCTTTTGTTGTGAAAAAGAATGAATCAGGCATTCTTCATGTTATTCCAGCTGGTTTATTATTTTATATGGTTCAGCCGGATTACAAGAAAACGGTTCAGTATATGCTTGATCGATATTCCGAGAAGGACTCTGAACGTTATACCGATATTTTGCAGCTTTGCGAACGTTATCCAGAGATTAAGTTCAATCTTCCATTAACATACAAAAAGATCGATATAGCTTCTGTAATGGCGGAAGGAATTGAGATTAAGCTTTCTGATATTATTCCTGGTCAGACTTTTCATCTTAAACAGAGAATTGCTGAAAAGCTTAGTGTATTAGCAGATCAGATTGCGAATGAAATCTGTATTGTTTCTCAGAGTAGAATTAACTTCTTTGATTTGGCAGATCCTGACAGATTTCGTGTAGTGACCGGCATCAAAGATGAAAGAGTACAGCCGCGGTGGGATATTGACATTGTGTGCAATGTCAAAGAAGAAGGGGATAATCTGCGCTTTTTACTGCAGATGGTTAACACCACACCTATTAACGACAAGAAAAATACAGGATATCTTCCAAAAATTTTTGACGCAGGCGTACGCGTAAAAGGAAACGAAGAAATCGAATTTCAGAACATTCCTCTCGACTATTTTAGTGGGAGTTATAAAGAAAGGAATCCAATTTTTGCAGTTACAGAGAATGCTTCTGCCAAGTATCACATGGAAAGGAATGAAATCTGTACCGATAACATTCCAATCTATTATCAGAAGCGTCTAGTAACCAAGGACGATCTGAAGGAATATGTTACTTTTGAGAAACTGATTCAGGATCCTATTTCCAACCTGAACTATATTCTTTCTAGAATGGAGGAAGATTACGGTCACTGTGAGGATGATTTTG
Organism: Lachnospiraceae bacterium; assembly: GCA_004556565.1. GTDB lineage: Bacteria > Bacillota > Clostridia > Lachnospirales > Lachnospiraceae > Schaedlerella. The sequence goes on from SFGN01000041.1 coordinate 13,172, forward strand.
AATCACGTAGGAGCAAATTGTCTTCGCAAGCACGTTTAAAATATCAGAATGCGTTAAGAGAATACGAAAATGAAATCTCTCGTTTCCGTAATGGTATCAAGCAAATAGAATATAAAGACTTTGTCCGTAAAGCTTTTTATTATATGAATAAAACTTTTCAGGCAAAACTAGATGGCCAGTCCAGAAATATTACAGGATGGCGTCTTTTCCAGATTGTGTTTATTGTATCTATGATTGGCGAAGTAATTCGTAGCGAATACCAGGATGATGCATCTCTGTCATATGCAGATATTGATGTGGCAAATCTTCTCTACTTCCCTACTGGTGGTGGAAAGACAGAAGCATTCCTTGGTATCACTGTATTTGCTATGTTCTTTGATCGACTTCGCGGAAAGACTCAGGGAATCACTGCATTCCTGAAATATCCTCTTCGATTGCTTGCTGTACAGCAGCTGGATCGTGTACTTGCAATTGTTATGCAGGCCAATGCGGTTCGCCAAGAAAACATAGAGCTTGCCATGGCCACAGAATTTCGTGTCGGTTTTTATGTTGGAAAGGATAATACGCCTAACAAAATCAGTAAGAATGAAAAGTTAAGCAGTAGAGGTGAACAGCAGAAGAATTTGGATTTGTTGTTAGAAAGTGATCAGGAGACATTAAATGAATACTATCGCTTTATAGATAAGTGTCCATGCTGTGGCAAAAAGATGATCAATGTTCGATTCAATAAAGAACGATGGGTTTTAGAGCATATTTGCGATAATCCGGATTGCCAGGCAGCTGTTCTTCCACTGTTCATTGTTGATAGTGAAATATATCGCTATTTACCATCTATTGTGGTTAGTACTATCGATAAAATGTCTCTGATCGGTATCAGTAACGAATTTAAGGCTTTGTTTGGACAGGTTAAACGTTATTGTCCTGTTCATGGTTTTTCAACCGGATCAAAGTGTACTTGTGCAGAATCTGGTTGCAGTGGTCGTGCTCAGGCAGTTGGTTATCTGAAAGATCCTGTTCCAACTCTGTTTATTCAGGATGAGATGCATCTGATAAAGGAAAGTTTAGGAACATTTGATGCTCATTACGAATCTTTCCTCTACTATTATGCTAAGCAGATGGTAAAACCGGATCATAGAAAGAGAATACGTTTTATCGGTGCAACTGCTACTATCTCTTTGTATCAGGAGCATATACGCAACTTATATCATATGGAGCCCAAGCGATTCCCTTGTGAATATCCAACTGTAAAGAATGGAGAAGACTTCTATTCATATACAGACGATAATGATATTACACGTATTATTCTTGGTTATGCGCCATATGGAAGATCTATCACAGATGGAATGTGGGAATCGGTATATCTCATGCGTCTTGTGGTTTACCATATGATGGACCATCTGGAAGAAAGCTATGAGACACTAAAGCAGCAGGGATTTACGGCATCTAAAGAAGAATACCAGAATATGCTTTTTGACTACTGGATTGAACTTGTGTATAACAACCGTAAGCAGGATGCGATTGAGTTGGAAAATGCATTCCAGAATCAGGCAAATAATAGATTGGTGGCAAAGAATATTCCATTATATGTAATCAAGCAGATGACGAGTGACGTCGATTTCCAGACCGTTAGAAAAACACTGTTTGATATTCAGGCTAATAGAAAGAATACTGACAGTACAAATCTTATTCTGGCAACCAGTACTATTTCACATGGTGTGGATGAAGATTCCTTTAACATCATGTATTTCTTCGGAATGCCTAACAATAATGCTGAGTATATTCAGGCATACTCTCGTACCGGACGAAAATATACAGGTATTGTAATTGATATCATTCGATTAATGCGTGTAAGAGACCGATCTTATCTGAAGAATTTTGTGACCTTCCACCAGAATAAGGACGATCTTGTAGAGTCTGTACCTATTAATCGATGGGCGAAGAATGCTATATACAGTACACTTCCTGGTATTTTATCTGGTGTTATTATGCAGTACTATACTGTTCTTACAGATGCCGATCATTTATATCACGCAGTAAAAGTCAAGAAACTGCTGATGGATGGCATCATAAGACCAAATGATGTCATTAATATGATTATTGCAATATATGACTGTAGAGATAACGAAAAGATGTCTCTTGCCTATAAGGAAATCATTTCAGAAGAAGTAACTAAGATTCTGAATGGTATCCAAAATGGTAACTTTACAAATGATGATTTTCTCTCAGATGCAATCGGACGTTATTCTCATGGAAAGTTAAAGCCTATGAGAAGTTTGCGTGATACAGAAGAGCAAATCGAAATCAAGTTAAGGTGATGATGCTATGAAGAGAAGTAAGAATCAGGCGGTATATAAATTTTTGCCAGAGACATGGGTTTCGGAACGTGATGAATCCAATGTTGCGGTTACGGCAAAAATCATAAAGTGGAATTATGATAAGATGCAGGACATCTATGATGATTTCATCGAAAATGAAATAAAAAGACAGATTGAATTATTTGGAAAACGTGGCGGCGATATTACATCTTTTGATCTTCGCAATGATGTTCATTCATTCTGCATCGTAGAGCCTAAGTGTTTGGAAGGTATCCCGGATATTTTTGGTGAGATGTCACCGTTAGTATTCTACTGCAGTTCTTGTGGTCATGTTATTGAAAAACGTTATGCAAGTGATGTTGACAAGTATGTGTGGAACTGTACAAATCCTGATTGTAAAAAGCATCACTCCGTAAAGCAGTTGCAGATGATTTATGCATGTGAATGTGGTTTTGCACAGGGGGTTCGCATTCCATACTTAAAAGGACATCATGATTTTAAGTATCATCCAAACGAAAACCAGTTCAAGATGTTTTATAAGAGTGGAAATAGCGAAAAGCCCGTTGACATTGCTATGATGTGTCCGACATGTAATTCTCGTTTGTTACCAGATAACGCGAATGCCGGTCGAAACTATAAAGCCTTTACTTTATGCATCATTAACCTTGTAGATACAAGAAGTGGTGAGTTTTATAAAAAGGGTGAAGAAGCAAAAAAAGCCATTATAGCAAAATGGTTCGGAAAAATGTCACAGGCTGAATATGAAACTATTTTGGATAATGTGGCAGAGGCTTTTAGTGAGCGATTAAGAACCAGTGCACAGCGCCAAGCTATCGAAGATAAATATAATGCCTGGGTTGAACAGGGAATTATACCTCGTGAGTTGGCAGATACTCTGATGCAGCAAGAGATTTCAACATTACAGACAAATAGCCTGAGTATCGAACGATATGCGGATGCATGTGATGCTATTTTCGCAGGGTTCCGAAATATGAACTCTGTAGTGTATAGAGAATGGCTGAATAATTTTTCCTTCAAGCTCATGCAGTACAATACCATTAAATATGCCAGAAGAACGATAACTTTAGAAGATTCTATTAACCGTCAGATAGAGATGGATTTCATAGAATCAGCTCAGGATGTTTATTGTTTGCATGAAAAACTGGGTATTGCAAATATGCAAGTATCTAGTGATATTCAGATTGTGAATTGTACCTATGGATACTCCAGACGTGCGTTTGATCCAAAGAAATCTATGAACAAGAATTGTAGATTGAAATTGAATGCTTATGATAAGACAAAAGATGGATCCGCTAATCTGGTATATGGCGCAAAACTTGACACAGAGGGTATTCTTTTTGAAATCAGCCAGAAAAAGATCATAGAATGGTTGAGAATAAATCAGATTATCCGCGAAGAACAAGTCCCTGACTTGAATGATGACTTAGCCGTTAAGAAATGGTTTGCCGAATACGTTCACAGTGATGAAATCTCCATGTTCGGAGATATTGATGAGAACGAATCAATTACCAAAAATGTTTTTGGCTTACTGCATTCTATGTCACATGCATTTATTCGCATGGCCGGTGAGCTTAGCGGTCTTAGCAGTAATTCACTGACAGAAATTATTATTGTTGAAACAGCAAGTATCTTTATCTATGCGCAAACCAGTCAGGGGATTCCGCTTGGAGCATTGTCTGGAATGGCAGAGATGCGCTATGAATACTTCCTTCGTCGTGTACTTGAAGATTCAAGAAATTGCGTATTCGATCCAATTTGTACAGATAGAGATGATACTGCTTGTAGTGGTTGTTTGATTATTCCAGAAATATCATGTAATCATTTTAATGCAGAACTTGGAAGAAAATACATGTACTCTATAGATGGAGTTAGAAGTCCGAAAATCGGATTCTGGGAGATGTAATTATGGCAAATATGTATCCAAAGAACATTGCAGAATATACTCCGGAAGATTCAGAACGAATCGTATACCAGGAACTGAAGAATCAACTTCCAAATACCTGGGATGTGTTTTATTCTGTTCCTTGGACTGCATATAAGCGAGGACGAAGGATTAAATCAGAGGCCGATTTCATAGTGTGTAGTCCGGAACATGGATTCTTATGCCTTGAAGTAAAAGGCGGAAGCCAAATTAGAAAAGAGAATGATACCTGGTATCTAAGTGATGCAGCCCATGGAGAGAGAAAACTGAATGGTTCTCCGTATGATCAGGCAGAAAAAAGTATGTATTATTTCGAGAGTGTTTTCTCGAATATGTACAATTTACGTTTCCCTGGAATATTTGGGGCTGGTGTGGTTTTTCCTTTCTATGCTGTTCCGGAAGAATTGAATTTAGATAACAGACAACGTTCATGTACAATTGATTGTTATGACTTAAATCACCTTGCAGATCGAATCAAAAAAATGTTCAAACTGTGGGGTGGCTCAACTTATGGTTTGCGAGTATATAGTTCAGAACAGCATAGAGCATTAGTAGAACTGATTCGTGATAGAATTGCTATATCTGCAGCGGCAGGTGCACTTGTAAGATATAAAGAGCAGCAACTACAGGTAATCAACCGGGTTCAGGATAATTATGTTTATTTTCTGAGTAATGTGAATCGTTTTTACATAAAAGGTGGAGCCGGAACCGGTAAGACCTGGATTGCAAAAATGATGGCTATAAAAAGTGCTGAAAACCCATCTCAGAACGTGCTATTTCTCTGTGCTTCAAAAAGTTTAGCCGATAAAGTGAGTGAAGATATGCCAGAGAATGTACAGATAAAAACTATGGAAGAAATATTTCACTCAATATCCGGTAACATTGAGCGATATACTGCTCCGTTATATGAAGGCATTATTGGCAGCATCCAAAGTTATCCGAAGTATGATGCTATCTATATTGATGAGGCACAGGATTTTACCAGAGAATGGGCTGAAATCACAAATCAGATGTTACGTGATGATTCTTCAAATCTAGGCGTCTTTTATGATGATGTCCAGATTTTTAGGGAAGACAGTTTTGGCGATGCATTTGCAATCAAGGGACAACCATATTTGCTTCGGGAGAATATTCGTAATACTGCCAATATCTACAGCTGGACATCTGAGAAAACAAATCTTGGAACCGATGTGATTGTGAATCCTGTAGAGGGTCCAACACCGGTAGTAGAGATCATGAGTGATCATTATCAGCTTACGCATAAGCTGGAAGGTCTTCTGAAGAAGTTTTTGGATGATGAACACTTGAGTAATGATTCTATGATCTTTATTACAGACAATAAAGAGGGCTTACTTTCAGAATATGATTCAGGACTTGCCAAGAGGAATCTTGTTGCTCATAGTCCTGAGGCTGCTAATGAGATTCAGGTCGTTTCTGTCGAGGAATTTAAAGGCTTGGAATCAGATATGGTTGTCTACATCCACAGTGAAGACACAACAAATAATATGGATTATATCGCCTATACAAGGGCGAAATACTATTTAATAGAATTGATTAGGAGATAAATTCCATGGCAAAGAATACCTCTTTCATACGATGGGCTGGCGGAAAGGCATGGTTTGTGCCTGCTGTGCAGGATATGATTCAAAGCATACAATTCAACAATTATATCGAACCATTTATGGGAGGTGCATCCATCTTCTTCTCCTTGGATTTACCAAATGGAGCGTACCTATCCGATATTAATGGTGAATTGGTAAATACATTTATTCAGATTAGAGATAATCTCGGTTTGGTCACGGAAAAGCTAAAAACATATAAAACTGATAAGGATTCGTATTATGAAATAAGAAAACAAGAACCGACAAATCTTGTTGAACAAGCTGCACGATTTTTGTATTTGAACTTCTATTCTTTTAATGGCATATATCGTGTGAATAGTAAAGGTAAGTTTAATGTTCCATATGGTCGTAGAATTGGAGAGTTTAATTATAATCGTTTAGAAGGAATAAGAGATAAACTACAGATTGCAGAGATTGTGGAAAGGGATTTTGATGCTTGTAGAGAATACATTCATGAAGGAGATTTGGTATTTTTAGATCCTCCATATGCAGTCTCCAGCAAATCTTCGGATAATGATATGTTTATTGCGTATAATCCGACCTTGTTTTCTTTGGAGGATCAGCAGAGACTTGCCGACTTTATAGATTATATTAACGAAGTACACGCATATTTCATTCTGACAAATGCGCATCATCCGGAAATTGCCAAGATTTTTCAAGGCAAGGGAGAGATGCTTGAATTCGACCGTACCTGTAATATCGGTGGCAAATCAGCCAAACGTGGTAAGATTCAAGAATATATTTTTACTAATATCCCTGGTGTAACGAGAAAGGAGGCTGAGTAAGCATGTCAAATACAAACTGGGAAAAGATGGTGTGTGAAAAAGGGTTGAATTCGGCCAAAAGTGCTCGTCGAAAGGTTGTAGATACACTAAAAATTAAAACAGATGACCTTCCGCAGTATGTTGATGACGGTTGGAAGAAGTCAAAAGAATATAAAAATCCAAAATTTATTAGTGTTACCAGAGAAAAGTCTATCCAAGAACAATTTGAAAATAAAATCTGGATGCTGTTCGCAAGTATGGGCTTTACTAATATGAATGCTGACAGTGATTTCTTTATAACTTATGATTTTCATGATGAATCATTAGTTCATCAAGTTGATGTCTTAGCAGTGGACGATGAAACGGCTATTATGGTTGAGTGCCGAGCTGCCGATGAAATGACAGAAATCAGTTTTGGTGAAGATATTAAACAATTCAGTGATAGAATTTCTGGGCTTCGTAAGCAGATTTTGAAGAAATATCCGAATAGAAAGAGTAAATTCATTTGGGCCACTCATAATTACATTATTAAGAAGAAAGACCTTCTGGCGTTAGAGAAAGCTGGTATAGTTTACTTTAATGACTCTGCGGTTGAATACTATTCTGATTTATCTAAACATCTTGGATCTTGTTCTCGATACCAGCTGCTTGGAAGTCTGTTTGCTAATCAAGAAATCAAGAATATGGAAAATCGTATTCCGGCCATACAAGGGAAAATGGGAGGATATACCTATTATTCATTTTCTATTGAGCCAGAAAAACTGCTGAAAGTAGGTTATGTTCTGCATCGAAATGAAGCAAATCAGAATATGATGCCTACCTATCAGAGAATTATCAAGAAAGCACGTTTGAATTCAGTTCGCTCTTTTATTAATGATGGAGGGTATTTCCCGAACTCTATTATTATCAGTATTGATAGTGGAGGAAAAGGACTTGTTTTTGACCAGTCTGCAACTAAAGTAGACGGATCTATCTCCAAGTTAGGTATTCTGCATATTCCTAAGAGATATCGCACAGCCTATATTATTGATGGGCAGCATCGTCTCTATGGCTATTCTGATTCTAAATATGCAAGCACAAATACGGTGCCGGTTGTAGCATTCGTGGATCTAGAACGTACTGAACAGATTAAGCTTTTTATGGATATTAACGAGAATCAGAAGGCTGTACCAAAGTCGCTTAGAGTAACATTGAATGCTGATATGTTATGGGAGTCTAAGGATCCTAATGAGCGCAGACAGGCACTTAGATCTAAGATTGCACAGATGCTGGGAGAAGAACCCACATCTCCTCTCCGCTCGCGTGTCATTGTAGGAGAAGCTGAAGCTGCACCGGGACGCTGTATTACCATTGAAGCTATTCAAGCCGCACTTAAGAAAACTAGCTTTTTTAATACATACAATAAAAAGGGTGAATTATCTACGCAAGGTACATTTGATCTTGAGGACAATCAGGAGTCCTGTGATCTTTTCTATCCGTTCATCGAAAAGTGTTTTCTCTACATTCGCGAAAACTGCCTGGATGAATGGAATAAGGGGGATAAAGAGGATGGAATGCTCATAATTAACCGAGGCATTCATGGTGTAATTCGTGTTATTGATGATTTGGTAAATATGCTAGTAGAAAAAGGAATGATCCAACCTAAAAATCAAGATGTAGAAGACATGTTTGTTCTCTTGAAGTATTATCTGAAGCCACTTACAGAGTATATCAACGGATTAACTACTGAACAGCGAAAGGAAATCAAGAAAGTATTTGGTGGCGGTGGTGATGTGCGTTTTTGGCGTGCTTATCAGAAAGCTATTGCTGATGTTAGAGTTGATTTTAAGCCAGAAGAATTAGACGAGTATTGGTTGAATGAAGCTAAAACGTTTAATGATGAAACCCGAATTATGATTGGCGAGATCGAGAACAAACTAAAAACCATTATATCTGATAGTCTTCAGGAATATTTTGGTACATCTTGGCTAGTTAAAGGCCTTCCAAAAAACACCTATACCAAGGCAAAAAAACTGGCTGATGAGAAAGCATATGATCTTCAGCTAAATAGCGATGACGATGCCGAGGATGTTGATGTCTGGGATTTTGTTCCATTAGCGGATTATGTTCCGATTGTAACCAATGGAAGGAATTGGTCTTCTTTCTTTGAAGAGATGTTAGTTAGACCGGAAGAAACAAGGATTGCGGGAGGTAAAGAAGCCAAGACACAATGGATTCTTAGGTTGAGTGCAATTAAGAATAAACTGTCCAAAGAATCATATAGTGTCCCAGTTGACGAATATAGTTATGTAAAAAGTATTCACGACTGGATTATGGAAATGTTGACATTATAACAAGTGATGAAATAAAAAAGTAAATGCATAGAAGAACGGGCATCCAGCCATAGCGGTTGGGTGCCTTCTTTTATGCCCTCTGGGAGTAGTCATATGACTACTCTTATTTTTTTCTCATTTTCCGTTCAAAAGACTGAGAACTGTCATGGGACTGATAGAAGGACGCAGCTATACAGTCTGCATTTTTAGCAATAGCAATCTGCAGGGACAGGTATTCGGTATATTGTTAGAGCCCGCTTGAAATAACCGATCTAAGACCGACAGAATTAACCATTCTAAGGCCAACAGAAATAGCCAATCACAGTCCAACTGAAAAAGCCAT
>SFGN01000189.1 GCA_004556565.1 Lachnospiraceae bacterium
TTGGGATTTATGTAACGGCTGAGCAGTTGGGCGTGTGCTGTGTAGTGGACCCTGTGCCTGGCCCTGGGCCTCAGACGTCACCTACGGTCCACTCTCTCCCCTCTCCTGACTGGTCTCCCTGCTGCATTCATCCCTCTCTTTCACAACTAGGTCAGAGTCACTGTTCTCAGCACTGAGTGCACACAAAGGTGAATAAAAGCCACAACTCTCTCTTCCCTAATGAACTCCTCATCCAGTAGGAAAATAAGACCCACATCCATCTCCTTTTTTGTCTCCTCTATTTCCCAAACCCTGCATCCCTCTGATAGGCTTTCCCTGTGGTCCTTAGCATTTTTTCTTTTGTATTATGTTCATTTGTTTTCCTGTCATCATTTGACCATAAATTTTACTCTGAGCTTCCTGGCAGCCAAGGAAAAAAGGGATACAGGATGTGTAATGTAATCCTTTGTCTGATGTGAGAAAACACATGAATTCTTCAGAAGAGGTAATTTTATTTTCCTGGTGCTAAATTCCATAAGGAAATGATCAAATAAAAAAAAAATTTTTAACAAGTAACACTATACAGTATAAAAGTATCTTCACCAAGTTTTTGGCAGATGTCATAAAAGTCGTAGTTCTCATGTGGCCATTTCTTACATCATCCTGTCTTAGATGGGGAAGGGGAGAAGGCAGAGCAGAAGCCTCATCCTTGGGTCATTTCCACTGTCATGTCATCTTGGGCCTTCCCAGCCCCTGTGAGGCATCGCAGTCAGTATCTCAGAGCCGGTGCCCGGGGGACTTAGGGGAACAAATGCATGGGTCAGGACTGAACACAGCTGTGACCACAAAGCCATTGCTTTTTCCACCATCTTAGGTGAGGCATGTCTGTTCTAGACCCACAGCTGCTACTAAGAAATGACAGTCTGTGTGTCTTTATTTCAAAAAGGAGAACAGATCACAAGTTTCCTCCTGCCAGAGACCATGATGCCTCCTCACATCATGAAGGGCCACGGCTCTCAGGTGATCCTGCTGGTGTCCGGGTCAGAGCTGGTGCTCTTCACCATCCACGGCCTGCAGCTGGTGACCTTTCAGGACCACCAGAGGCCCATCACGTCCATGGGGGTGGTGAGCGTGGCGCCCGCCCACCTGCCTGTGTCGAGGCTCTGAGCTTTGGAGCCCACGTCCCTGCCTAATAAGTTCTTATAGCAAGATCACAGGATACAAGTTTAATGTGCTAAAACTAACACTTTCTTTGTAGTAGCAATAAACAAGTAGAATTTGAAATTTAAAACACATTGCCATTTACATTAGCCTCAAGAAATCAAATACTTAGGTATAAATCTAACAAAATTCATTCAAGATCGATACAAGAAAAACTATAAAACTCTGATAAAAAAATAAAGAACTAGGTAAATGTAGAGATATTTCATGTCCATGCATGGGAAACTCAATATTGGCAAGATGTTGGCCCTTTGAAACTTGATTTATAGATTCAATGCAGTCTCTTCGAAAATGCTGGCCTTATTTTGTGGATATTAACTAAGTGATTCTAAAGTTTATCCAGAATGGAAAAAGACCCAGAATAGCCAGTATTGAAGGAGGAGAGTAAAGTTGGAGGACTGACACTGCCTGACTTCAAGACTTATGATAAAGCTATAGTAATCAAGACCATGTGGTACTGGTGAAAGAACGGTCAAACAGATCATTGAAACAGAATAAAGAACCCAGAGAGAGACTCACGTAAGTGTAGTGAACTGATCTTGAAGAAATACAATGGAGAAAAGATGGTCTCTTCAACAAATAGTGCTAGAACAACTAGATAGCCATATATATCCTCGTATTTAAAAACATAAGAATCTAGGGATAGAACTTACACATTTAAAAAATATGATTGATTTACAATGTTCTGTCAATTTCTGCTGTACAGCTCCGTCGTACATATATTTCCATTCTTTTTCTCACATTATCCTCCATCATGTTCCATCACAAGTGATTAGATATATAGTTCTCTGTGCTATACAGCAGGATCTCCTTGCTTATCCATTCCAAATGCAAGAGTTTTCATCTACTAACCTGAGATTCCCAATTCATCCCAGTCCCTCCCAAGCCCCACTACATACACTATTCTGTCCTACATGTCCATGATCTTTTCTGTTCTGTAGATAGATAATTGGTGCCATATTTTAGACTCCTCATGTAAGTTATATCATATGGGGTCTGTCTTTCTCTTTCTGACTTACTTCACTCAGTAGAAGAGTCTCTAGGTACATACATGTTGTTGCAAATGGCATTATTTGGTCCTTTTTATGGCTGAGTAGTATTCCATTGTATATATGCACCACATCTTCCTAAACACCCATTCAGATGGGCAATTAGATTGTTTCCATGTCTTGGCTATTGTGAATAGTGCTGCCATGAGCATACAGGTGCATGTATCTTTTTCAATGAATTTTTTTTTGTCTGGATATATGCTCAGGAGTAGGTCATATGGTAGTTCCATATTTAGTTTTCTGAGATATTACCTTATTGTTTTTTATACTGGTTTTACCTATTTACATTCTCATCAACAGTGTAGGAGGGTTCCCTTTTCTCCACATCCTCTCCAGCAGTTGTTATTTGTTGACTTGTTAATGATGGCCACTCTAACTGGCGGGAGGTGGTATCTCATTGTAGTTTTGATTTGCATTTCTCTAATAATTAGTGATGCTGAGCATTTTTTCTTGTGCCTGCTGGCCATCTATATGCCTTCTTTGGAGAAATGTCTTTTTAGGCCTTCTGCCCATTTTTCAATTGGGTTGTTTGTTTTTTTGCTATTGAATTGTATGAGTTGTTTGTATATTTTAGAGATTAAACCTTTGTCAGTTGAGTCCTTTGCAAAAATTTTCTCCCATTCTGTAGGTTGTCTTTTTTTAAAAATGATTTCCTTTGCTGTGCAGAAGCTTTTGAGTTTAATTAGGGCCCACTGGGTGTCATACAGTTTTTGTAGTATACTATATTCTTCTTCTTTTTACAATCCTTTAAAAATTTGTAAAAACTTTTTAAAATTTTTTTAGCTTATGGCCTCTACAGGAACAGTTGATGAGCAGGATTTGGCCTGTGAGTTATAGTATCCTGATCCCTGGACAAAAAATTTCAAAATTAATTGATATAAAAAAGAAAATTGAAATCAATCAAAAAACTCCAAATCCATTCATCATAAAAACTCTAGTAGGAGTTCCCTCTGGCACTGCAGCATCTCTGCAGTGCCAGG
>SFGN01000042.1 GCA_004556565.1 Lachnospiraceae bacterium
GAACCTCATTGCAACCACTTTTGAGGTGGTACATTACATCGCGCTACAGGCGGTACATTACAAACCGCTACAAGAGGTACATTTATCCCGCTATAATCAACTTTGTACTGAGAGTCTTTATTGACTGGTCTGCCGAGTGCCATATGCCGTTTCTTTACAGGTATAAGTATACCTATAAATATTGACCATATGCAAGAGTTTTATGATTTATTTTCAAATATTTACGACTTTTGGGTATAAGAGTTTGAAAAACTAAAAATAGTTAGCCTACAAAGGAGATACATTCGTAGGACACATAAAAAAAGTCCACTCCCGCATTTTCTATAAAAAATGCAGAAGCAGACTTAAAATCACAGTCAAGAGTCTAAACAGAAACGGCCATCTCAATAGAGCGTTTCTGAAAATATCATTCTAGAATGCCCTACTCCCAAACCTCATCAAGACCGGACTTCCAGGCAGGGAACGGCGGATTCGTCACAAGCTCATTGTAGATGGTCAGCATCTTCAAACGCATCGCACCCGCCTTATTGATAATAGAAGGAGTCAAAGAAAGAAGCAACGGAAGCTTATCAGACAAAGGAACCTCAAGGCCAAAACCATGATCCGCATCCTCAGCACTCACACCAAACTCCATCTCAATCATCCCATCCTTATCACCACCCGTCAACACCTCATACAAAACCGGACAACACTTCTCAACCTTCGGCAACTGCAACCTCTCATTCGTCATCCTGTCCCAGAACCTTCCCCAATTTACAAACAACATCCCACGCGTAGCATCAACCCTCGCAAAGTTCACAACCAGATACACACCCGGCTTAACCTTGTAAATAATCTCCACCACATCCTTCCGCACCGCATAAGTAAACTCCGGACAATCCATACTAAACGTAGCCCCAGCCTTCGCCGATAACATCTTCCTCATCACAGAACAACCATTAATCACAAATCAATATCATAAACAGTCTCATCCACCTGCTCCTGGAGGTCTTCGATGTTGCATCCGAGTCTCCTGGCGTGCTTCTTCAAGGTGGATAGGTAGTTGTTATAATCCCAGGTGCCGAACGCAGAACATACCATCAAATCTGCAAGATAAGTAAGAGGAACTCTCCCAAACCTTGATCTTTGAAGATACTGCACATTGATATGCTCCATCGTCTGCATGAGATACGGATTGGCAGCATAAATAACACCCTTGACAAATGGTTCAACAGAAGGATACTGTGTCTTGCTTCTTTCCCGCAACAAACACTCTATGTTCTCTGATAACTCACGCATAACAGGCAGCACACGCGCAGGGCACTCTTTATGCTTCAGGCACTCCCACCACGATGCCATAATGAACAGCACCTGTGGCCAGGAAAATTCCATTCCCACCTCGAACCGATCCTGCTCTTCCTCAAAAAGATCCAGCATCCCATCACTCCATCCCATGACAGGCTTTCCATCCAATTTCACAAGTCTGTCACCCATAAAAGTATGACGGACAGTATAGCAGAAATACGAGAAAACTCCAATATAAGAGCACTCAACTGCACGCGACATACCAGGTTCAACGCATTCCCAGCAATCGCTGATCAATTCATAAAGTTCATGGAATGTATCCCTGTCTCCCCATATCTGCATTCCAAGCTTATGCTTGGTATTCAAGAAAGTAAATTTCATACGTAAATAAATTCGTTATAATGTGCCTATAAATAGGCGTTTAACATTCTATTTCAGACTTTGGACAAACCAGCGCCACAACCACTCATTCTAAATCAGGATGTCAATGAACTAACTTTATTTTGAAAAAATTAACGCATCAGTAGTAATATTGAATAATTCGATCCTTCCACGCATTGGCCTCATCCTCTTAAACAAAATCCGCCGTAATATCAATAATCTCCAGAAGCCGACGTCCGCCAAGTTTGTAAATCTTTTGGATTTCCTCTTGATTCCCGGCATCGACTTCCATTGCATGAAAAGTCGGATTTGCAAGATTTTCATCCCAGAAGATGATAATCTTGTCATTTTTTCTATCCTTGAAATAGAGACGGTTTGAAGTTTTGTTGGCAGAGACAGCCCGCTTAAGGAATTCAGTGAGTTGTTCTTCGGGATATGTCAATGCTGAAATGGGAGATCCGCCCTTGCCGGTTTTCACCGTACGACCATGCTTCTTATAATTGCTATCCAGCACCCGCTGCGGAATCCTGTTCTCTACAAACCACAAGTAAACTTCTTTAGAATCGCAGCGCAAAACATTAAGCCTCAGACATTTACCATCTGAATCATAGACAACAGGAGGGCTATCCGGCTGCGCCAAGGCATCCTTGTTAATCAGCACTTTGCCAGACACTTTACCCTCAACAAAAGCATTGACCAGACCACTGTCAACAGCAACACCGTTGATGGTCAGCGGTATATTGCCAATCCCCTTTTGCTGTATACTATCCGCATCATTGAAAAAAACAAGCAAATTCGACATCTGCGGCATTCCCTCATCCGAAGATTTGAGCAACTTCTTGAGATATTTCTCATCATAAAACATCTCATAATCTTCCCCTTCAACCAATTTCATACTCTGCACAATCCGCTTCAAGATTGAAATAGTCTCCTCATTATCAATCCGTCCAACTTGTTTAAGATAAGCGGCATCAGGATCCGCATCCTCATCCCCAACACTTGGTATCAGCAAAAACAATCTATTCATATCCCATCTCAAAAATCAAACAGCACTTCCAAATCAGCTTTCATCTGATCAAAAAAACCGACCGGAGCATTCCGGATTCGGCCATTTGAGCCAATCTCGACTTTAACAGGCCGCGAGTTCAGGATTTCGTCCCGCTCAAAGTAATAGACAGACAAGAGATTACGGTCAGCCGAACATTCTTTCCAGTTTACCAATGCCCCGTTGACTATATGATCACTATGAGTCTCAAGAATAATCTGAACACCATTCATTCCCGCTATCGAAAGGAGCTTCATCAACGCTGCCTGTCCAGAAGGATGAATATGGGCCTCAGGATTCTCAATCAGCAGGAGCGATCCAGGGCGGGCCGACAGGACAGCAACTACAACAGAAAGCACATATGATATGCCAAAGCCGGTGTTGATGGCACTGTGATATGTCGTAACCTTACCGGGAATTTCATAGCCGTAATTCAATTCATACAGAGAGCTGCTCTGGTTAATCTGCAACTTCACCCCATCTGAAATCTCTCCCATCCAAAGTTCAGTCTGACGTTTCAGGCTCAAATCCTTGGAATCTTGATATGCCAACGCGGGAATTGTGATGATCTCGCTTCCGAAAACACTCAAGAAATATGCGACATACTCTCCCCTACCAAGTTTCTTTGACAATTGTCTGTGCTTGTCAACCACACCGGTATTTGACTGATAAATGGACTGCGGTCCCATTCTGAATGCGCTCAGATACTGGAAGTTGTCGTTAAATAGAGGGATTCGCTCCAATCGCTCGGCAGCCTCACCTAAATCCTCCCCAACATATTCCATCTCATTTTCATTTCCTACAGGATACTGATAAGCAAATTCAAGATTATCTTCATCAGTAATCATGCCCAGTTTCAACAAGTTTCCGTCGTTTGCAACACTCCTATTGACAAGGCTGGCTGAGCCTACTGAAAAGAAAGAATCCCCATCCAGAAAAAGCGTTCTCATCGAAGGTCTTTTCTGAAACGATTCCCGTAGGATAAGCATAGACTGGAAGACAGAGGACTTACCCATACCGTTAATTCCAGTAAGGATTGTCAAGCCGCCCAGTTCCAGGCTAGTATCAGCGTGATTCTTGAAATTGTGAATATTATAACGCTTTATCATACATTATCCATTTAACACATCCATCACCAGTTTCTCCATTGCCATAAACCTGTAATTTACCGATCTTGAACTATTGGTGCCATTACTCAAATTCTTCCTGAGAGCCTCATCTTCAAACATCTCGGCATATTTCTCCACATAAACAGATTTCCGATTCAGCAGCTCAAGTCTTTCACTTTCAGATAATTGGGACACCGACCACATCATTGCCTCGAAGAGTGACAGCGATATAGGATTGGACTTTATATTAGCATTTCTACGCTCGGTATCAGTAAGCGGCTGCCTGAATGTATCCGCGCCAAGCAGTGACTTGCACAGGGAGAGAGAATTCAAAAAAGCATTCTCCACATTCTCCCATTCCTCCTCGCTGGTAAACTCATTCATCTTTTCAAGAGCCTTGCCGATGAAGACGTCCATATTATTACCGGGATATGCTTTAAATCCCAAAATATAGAATGCAAAGAATCTTGAGACAAAATCATAGTGAAGCAAGCGCTTCTTGGAAACCTTTCCGTCAGTAGCATTCTCGAAGGAAGGACTTTCCGCAAGCCTTTTGACCAAATCCATTGAAGGTCCATGAAACAGAGCGTTACGGATTTCAGCTGGCGTAAGTTTCGTCCCTTCCGAATTGATACGTTGGAAAATAATATACTTGGCCTCAGCGGAAGAAGCTCCGGAGATAATATTCAAAGTAACCGAACGCATGGACATCTCCAACTGCTCAAAATAAGAAAAATCCTCGTAAAATCTCCCATTATGCGTCTTATCCAGAAATTGCAAGCCAGTCAATTTAAGGCTTTCTTCCACCATGAATGAGTTGATTGAGCTGAGCCTCTGAAGCCCGTCAATAACTACCCATTTCTCCTTTTCAGCATCAATGAAGAAATAAAAACTCGGGAGAGGAAGCCCCAAAATCAATGATTCAATCAACCTGCTCTTCTTGGCTGCGCCCCAAAGGTCCCCGTGACGCTGAAAATCAGGCTGCAAATCTATCATCCCATTCCTCAACATATCCGTCAGCTGTCCGACAGTTGTATTTTTTACCTCCACCTTCAGCGAAGACGGATCGAAAGGCTTGTCTATAGGAGTATTAATCAATGTTGCCATACATATTCATACTAACTCCTACAAAAGTAACAAATCTCTCCCACATTTTTACATTCTTCGAAATTTATTGCGATGGATATTTTCTTTATCAGGTGCAGCGTGACTGCCGTGGACATAGCGGTTTCGAAGAGCTGGACCGTTGGTATATTTTGAGTTGTACATATAATAATCAAAATAGTTTCGCTCTTCGTCAGAAAGAAGATGATTGTCCTTAACAACCTCTATTGAGAGAATAATACCGAAAAGAGTTGGAATTGTGAACATTGGTCACTCTGACATTATCTGAAGACAGCATCAGAAATTCTTCATCGACAGAACCGGTCTTGGCATAAAGATCATAACGGTGTGCAATTGCGTCAATTTCCGGAGCGATGGTTCTGCATTTAGTCAACCAATCCGCCGAATCATTGTAAACGCAATCTATTGCTGAGTGTCAGATAAATTTCGTACTTTTGCCATGAGTTAATTTTACTCATTTCCTCCGAAGTTCACTTTTCCACGGTGTTCGGAGGAATTTTTATTTTCTCTTACTAAGATACAAAGTATTTATCATATTGACAATCAATTTGTTATATTTTTAAGTCAATTTCACAACTACCCCCTAGGTTATCCATTGTTTCTTTTGATGCGTCCATAAACTACCCCCTCATAATATCATCACCGGCAAAATCAAACTCTCATTTCTTTAGTCCCGGATTCCGCTTATAAAAGTCTGCCAAAGTCTGTATGGCATCGTCGTTTATAGGATTCTCCTTAACCAGCGTCTCAAAAATAATCTTTGCATAAGCCTTAAGCCCCAGAAATTCATCCATAAAGCCTACTCCAAATGCCTCATATAAATTACATTTGGTTCTTATAAAGCAGTTATAACGCCAAGCCTCAGCGAACAGATTAGGCTTTTGGTTTCTCACTTTCTCCATCTCTGCAAGTCTGTAGAGTAATAGCACATGCCATTTCCTTTGAAGATACAATTCACACAAATCTCGCTCTTTCTTATCTGTCATCTTGATGTACCCAAAATACTGTTCCAAAGACTTTTTCATCTCATCCTCAAAGTATTTCGTGTATTCACATTCATAGGATCTATCATACGCATACTCTGTATCCCAGAACCAGTGCTGGATAAGCACCAGCATCAGCATACATTTTTCAGTAGGATGAGTCACAGCATCACAATAACTTTTAATAATGTCCGATACTTTATGGCTCTTTTTATTAGCCACAATGCGACTTCTGCCTTTCTCTAATGTTAAATGCAAAAGCGCCAGCAATGCCAAGGCTGTTGGTATGGGTTGATTTTGTACAATTACCGAATCTAATGTTTTGGGGATGTCTATATCTTCGTCTTCTATACAGATAGCAGATAGCAACCAAAGCAGATGCCCGCTATGCAATTTGAATATATCCGGGTCATTGATCATTGCCATAAGCGTTCTTTGCAATCTTTGCGGACTACCTCCCTTTGCATGTTTTAACGCCATCAGCAAGGTTGTTTGCTCCTCATCTGACACGCTTGGTTCTTTCAGTCTTTGAGCTATATAAGCTGTTATCTCCTGATACTCAACTACATCTCTCGACATCAGTTTTTTCTGCAAAGCATCGCACGCTTCACCATAGTCCGAGCTCCGTCGTCGTATGGCGCGCATAATCTCAACACATCCCATTTGAGGCGGAATACCCACATCCGGCTTTTCACCATAAAAACTTTCTATTTCACCGACAGTTTCCATTTTTGCACCATATAAGGGTGAGCGGGCTGGTAATCTGAGTGCAGTAAGGCACAATACATTGTTGCAAATGAAATTGAACATCTGTAACATATTGTCATATACATTCTTAATAATCTGTATGTCCAGTGCATCTAACTCTTTGTTGATATCAGTCACATCACTGTCTTCATCCAGATGGGCACAAGCATGGTCACGAACCTTCCGATATTTTTTAATGGTAGGTTCAACCTTATATATTGCCTCGAACTTATCAAAAGCTCCTTCCAACATCGTCTTATTGTCAGTCTTCGAAATAAGTTGAAGGAATAACTTGTCAAAACCTTCTTCGTACTGAACAGCCTTATTATTGATGTCCGTTCTCGTAATCAAGTTGTCGTGATAGTTATACACCATACAGACATATAACCGCTTGAATATTCTTTCAGCGTTCTTCTCTTTATAGGTTTGTTTATAGAGCTGGGCCGCCATATCCACCATCAGTTCAATACTTTTTAGGTATTGGCCTTTCACCTGCGGCTCGGTGCAACTCATAAGCCCGCCTTTATTGATTCCGAAGGTGTCTAATGCTCCGCAAGTAAGGTATGCCTGATCATCTGAATTCAAGACTTCTAGAGTTTCTTTTGCCGTTCTGAGGTCCTCATCACAGAAACCTTTCGTGACAACTTCGATGCCCTCTATTAGAGACTGTACTCTTATGATAGCATCAATCAGACAAACAGTGTTAGCATAATCAATAAATCTGAATACTTCAACGCTGGCAAATAAATCCACCTTCCCATTAGGCGTCTGGAAATGAGCGCCCAACTTATCCCTAACCTGACGCAGACCTTGGTTATACTGATTTTTCACAGCCTCTGCTTGCGGATAGTTAGTATCCGTTTTTGGTATGCTGTGGCTCCACATCTTCGTGATGTCATCCACGCGCATCATCACGTAGACACCAAGAATCCTACTACAAAAGTCATCTGCAACCTTCAAATCTATCAGTTGCTTCATCATCTGTAGCTCATTCAAGCACAGGTGTATTTTGTCAATTGCCTTCTGGTTCATAAGCTATTCTCTTTACGCATCTACCGGTTCTCCTTCAAAGAGCTTATTATACATCTGGTAATCACTTTGCTTTATACGACCAAGGTCACCATTTACGTGCAGTATGGGTTTCCATGTCTGCTGGGCAACACAATAATCAGCAAACTGTGAAAGACACAGAGTAATCTGCTCATTTGTTCTTTGGGACAATTCTGTTATAAAGTCCTTAAAACCTTCCTGACTTTTAAACAAGCCAAAGAAAGGGAATTCTTCTTTAAACTGAAGCTGAATGCCAGAAAACTGTTTTGGAGCCTTGCTATGACCTAAAACATCCTTTAAGAAGAATTCAGGATTCTCTCGGATAGCCTCCTTTAACGTTTCCAACGCCTCTGCATCTATTGATTCACCAGGGCCGTTCGGAATATACTCTGTGACACAGGCTCTCAGAACTCTATATACTTCCCAATTGTCTACTTTTCCTTCTCGGATGTGCGAAATTGCAACTGACAGTTTCTTCCTTGCAAACTCCATCAGTTCCTCTGGGGAGAAAATCAACTTTGGAACCTCTCCGGCATCCAAGGTGTTTACTGCATGAAGAGCATCATGGAGCGTTTCCACTGATAACGGCCACTCAAACATATCATTTAATGCCGCCTTAAAGAACCCCTTAAATTCTTTTGCGTCACTTTTTTTTTGAATGTTTTTATATTCTCTTCAACATTTCCTTCTAATAAATACGACAAGGATGCGATATACAAGTCCCTTGATTCACAATACGTCCTTGTCAAAAAGAATAATCGCAAGTACCTTTTCGCATCATCAACACCTTTGATAGATTGTTCATAAGACAAAACGAACTCAATCAAATCACTCTTCATCCTGTCGTTCGACAACCACGGCATGATTATTTTTCTGAAATCTTCTGGTGTTATTGACGCATCGAGAATCTTAGACAAATCCTTAAACTGTAAATCAAGGACATCATAATCATAGAAATAATGGTCGAAAGAATTCTGATGAGTTACCCTTCTATACCCTTTCTTTGCAGTCTTTTCAGAGAACAGCGCATCTAAGATATCTTTGCAATTTGGTTTGTCGCCATTGAGAATGTTCAGGATAAATGTTTTCTTCTCTATTCCATTGCCACTTCTAAGAGCAACAAATTCGTGTCTCGCCAACCTCACATATTCATCAGGGAACTTATATCTTATGAGTGTGGTCAGTAAAAAATCCTCTAACGAAACATCATGCTCAACTTGCGGCAGATAAACCGAAATGAGATTTGCAAATCGCTTAACATCCCGGACGGTAGAAAGATACTTGGTCATAAAAGGATAAAGACGAGGCAACGCACTTTCTATCTCTTCGTGCGAGCAACCTATTATCTTCGTATCTGACAAAGAGTATAGATACTCCCTAAGGATGCCTACGTATCTTCCCGAATACCGGATAGGAACAGAAACTTCCAGATTAAAGTATTTATCTGTATAATCTCTTGTTCCTGTAGCATCTCCCTGGTAACTAGCAATTACGCTATTCGTATGCGTCTTGTCATACGCAGTAAGGTAGAATGTTCCCTTGAAGGCAGCATTTTTATCTATCAGCTTTAGCACCTCTTGAATTTCCTCACCAGTAAGTCTGTCAAAGTCATCAACAAAAACAATAACCCTCTTGCCTATCTCGCTGATAATGTCAGAAATCTCTTTCCTCTTCTCTGAAACGTCCCGACTACCTATCGCCCCTATCACTCTTGCTGCCCAAAGACTATCCGGCAGGGTTCCAATGGCATGCATATACCTTTCAGTAACCTTTTGTGCACCCGAATGATATATTGCCAAAGATTTTCCAAACTCAAACAGGAAGTCCCTTTGAATGTCTTGAACTGCAGCAGACTGTCTCGGTGAGAAATCAATGATTATAACATCCTTACAGGTTAAGAGATAGTTCTTCACAAAGTTTAGTAAGGTCGTTTTTTCTGCCCCCAGGCTCCAGTAATACCTATGCTGAAAGACCGGTCTCCTCTATACTCAAGGATTGATGAAACTATTCTTTTTGCAAGTTCCTCGAATCTTAGTTTACCGTCATCTAAATTCTCTACAGGCAAGTCCTGAAATAAAAGAATACTGCTATGTTCGAACTCAGAGACACGAGGCTTCCTAGAAATAATGCCGTATATAAAATGTGAAAACAATCCTAGCGTATATGAACAAAACAAGAGTAGCCAGACTGGATATTTACCAAATGCTTTTAAGAATGGAGAAGAGCTATTATCCAACCAGAAAAAGAGTAGCAGAATAATTATGGAGCAAAAAGCACCGATATGAAAAGCAGAATACTTGGTTCGTTTGTGCTTCCATCCGACAACAATTAAGCATAATGCGGCTATAACAGATGTGATATCCAACCACGTTCCTTCCTGAAGATTCAGATAGCCCCATAACCAAGGCGATAACCTATCATATATGACACTTCTCAAAGTACCATATACAATGATGGTCATTAGTGGCCAAACAAGTATACGGTAGAACTTATTGCTGCTCATTACAATACCTAATTACGTTCTTCCTGTGGTCGTCTCTGTGGCCAAAACAAGTACGAGCAAAAAAAACAGATAGCTTTCAATACCTTTTTAACCATGAGCCATTAACCTATGAACTCTGAATCATGAACCATCAAATGGTTTCCCCTGCATATTTCATATTCTTCCCAAGGACTGTATAATGTTCCCCTTTGTTTGGACAGGGGTTAAGTCCTCTTGTGCGCTTCCCCTTTTTGTAGCCTTCCCTGTTAGTCGGACAGTTCTGAATTAGACAAAAATTGAGGATGGCGTGCGATTACCCTTTCTACGCAATCTTTATGCTTAATACAAATTCAATTCTCTTCGGTCAAAAATCAAATCTTGATTGGTCGGATCGTTTATGATATGCACAATTCCACGACCCAATGTTATCACCAGCTGTTTAATTAAAGGTATTACAACTTCGTATTCATCTAGATTACCATAAGAGAAATGGAGTTCAGCTTCTTTATTGTGGACTATACTGTTACGCAGTTGATAAACCACTTTCGCATATTTATTAATGTCATTAGCACTTAGATACTTCACTTTATAGTATTTCTCCACAAAGGCATTGATTACAGGATCCTGCAAAAGTGTATCAACCTCTGGCATGACAGGAGTTGGAAACAACTTCTTAAAACCATCACAGAATTCCTTATCTTCTGCTTTTCGAAAACTTTCTGTTACCGACATCAACCTTCTAATAAACGATTGTCTAGTACTTGGAGTTCCTTTAGTAATCTCCACCAGTTTTTATCTATATGCAAAGTATTCTAAAGTTTGGTAAATTTTCAAGTATATTGTTAGAAAATCACCGGCATGCTTTGCTTCGTTCAGCACATTATAGACATCAAAGAATTGTTCATAAGTAACATTGGATTGCCACAAAATAATGAAAGGAGAATAAAATGAATTGACTGTATGCTGCAATACAAATGGTACATCAAATTTATTATTCTCCACATGGCACAAACATGCATATGCATATTTTCTCCACAACGTCCCTTGATCAAGATCCGGTTCAGCGCAGACTATAAAAATATCATTAGGTGACAAAATATCTACATGATCCCAAATATCAGAAATTTGTGCAGCATCAGCATTATTGTACATCTCTTCTATTGCCACAAAAACTTCTGGCCTTAGGTAAAAATCTACAGGCAAGCCATTTTCCTCAAAGAAAGCGCTAGTTGGTAGCACAACCAAATCCGGCCGGGTATAGACAAACCGCTTCAGATGCACTTTTTGTAATTCATCCACTATGGACAGTTTGAATAGTTTTCCTATCTTAGGAATATCTTCTTCCAGCCTATCAGGATCGCTACCTTCGACATCCCTTATCATATTAAAGACGCTATAATATCTACAATTGAAAAACGTATCTTCCAATATATCAATAGCATCTCCTAATCGATAGCGCGACAGATTGTCAGCAAAATCTACCACCTTATCAGGCATTGCATTAGCAGAAAGGTTTAATCGTGCTGCAATATCTTCCAGCATTTTTACATATATGTCTTTCCTTACCATAAGCGTCCTGATGTAGCAGTCTTGAAGGCATATAACCAATCACTATTTCCCGTTTCAATCATTTTCACGGTATAAGCAAAAATTGCCCTACGTACTATGTTACCTACATTAATCCTTACACTTGACAATTCGCTATATGCTTGCTCAAACTGCTCCAATCTGAAGTGATACTTTCCTCGTTCTATTCCATCAATAAACTGGTCTATTGTATCAAGTATGAACACCTCGTCATGGTGTGATCCAAAGCATTTACCTAAAGCTGCAAACACACCACTCAGTGTGGTATCTTTACCAAACCACTGGCGATGCTTTTCATCCTTACTTGAAATAGCCATATCAACTTTATAAAGGTATTGCAAATACTTTGTCAAGTATGTCGAATCAAAGTACTTCACTGTCAGTTCAACATCCATCATTTCATCCACATCCCACCTCATTAGTGAAGCTGGAGCTATACGCTGAGGCTTATTTTCAATCATTGATTGCAGAGCAATAATCGCAGAAGAGAGCTGAAATTCTCCTATTTCTCTATTTCCTTTCTTTACTCTTGAATACTCCGGTGATTTTTCTCTATAAAGTTTAAGTTGAATATGCTGATTGACTTCTGGTGATTCAAAATATCTAAGGAAAAGAAGTTCATATTGGTGAGTCGAAGACATTGGTCTCTGACCGGCATTTAGGATAAGCATCTTTTTAATAATGTCCTTATCTTCAAGACCTGTCCATATTGTGAAAGTGAGCGTAAATTCCTTATATGCATTTAAAAGTTTATCATAATAGACTCCCTTTGCATCCGATTCAAAAAACTTTCTCAAATATGATGATGTAACGAAATCTAATTCAAGGTATCCATAATCATCTGCTGCAAGATAAGAACGAAGATCCATGTGACTAGACAAACCCTCTTTCTTTATTAAGGTGCATATCTTGTATGCCATCCACAAACGGAATGTTCTCTGCAGTCCATCTAGTATTTCTACAGAATCCAAATTCAATTCAACCTGTTTTGCATCGACATCTATACCATCAATGCAAGTTAAGGTGAACGACGGGATTGGCTCGCCTGAAAGAATTGTATTATAAAGCCCATCAAGGAACCTATTCTTTACTATTCTACGTTGAATAGTAAAAGTTGAAAAGTTTTGTTTCAATTCAGATAGATAGTCAAATAAATTACCTTGACAGAGAAACCATTTTTTTCCGCCATCAATTCCTTTTGAATCTAAAACTTCTATATGCATATGTTACTCATTTACACTACAATTGGTAGTTGCGTTAAAACATTAGATTCCTTTATAAAAGTTACATAGAATATCTCTATACTCAATCCCCCTCCCCGCAGCAGGCAAGCGCGAGGGCGGCCCTTGGGCCGAGCCGCCCGGAGCGCTTGAGTTGCAGCAGTCGGAGAGCGTATATTCCGACTGCGGTGCGGCGCTTACACAAGATGCACACCTCATCAAAACCGGACAACACTTCTCAACCTTCGGCAACTGCAACCTCTCAGATGAATAGTGTAAGTCCAGACAAAGGGAGATAATCAAACTTAAAATCTGATATTCAGACCATTATTCCTTTACAATCGCCTCCTTGATGCAATCCACAATGTAACGGACATCATCATCTGTAACATACGGGCCGGCCGGGAGGCAGAAGCCAACTTTGAAGAGGTCCTCTTCCACACCGTTGGTATAGACAGGTGCGCCTTCATATACAGGCTGCTTATGCATTGGCTTCCAGGTAGGGCGTGCCTCGATTTTCTTGCCGAGCATAAAGACGCGAAGAGCCTCGACATTTTCATTAGGCTGGCAATCGGTTGTAGCTGAGTCCACCTGATGGATAACGCCGGCAGCTCCGCCGACTGCGGTCTTGATTACCTCCTTGTAAGCGTTCTCCTGTCCCTGGATGCGCACCTCAGGATCAAGAGTTGCCGCACAGAGCCAGAAGTTAGTATCGAAGCGAGGGTCTGCAGGCTGCTTGTGGATATGAACCCCCGGGACATCAGCGAGGAGTTCCTCGTAGAGGGACTGGACGTGCTTGTGATGAGCTATGTGTGCGCCGAGAACGGTCATCTGGCCACGGCCTATACCAGCGCAGACGTTTGACATGCGGTAGTTGTATCCGATGGCAGTATGCTGATAGTAAGGATATGCGTCGCGGGCCTGGGTGGCATACCACATAATCTCGTTGGCCTCTTCAGGGTTGCGGCATATGAGGGCGCCGCCTCCGGAAGTGGTAATCATCTTGTTGCCGTTGAATGAGAGCACGCCGTACTTTCCGAATGTGCCGAGGACCTGACCGTTGAAACGGGAACCCATACCTTCGGCAGCATCTTCGACAACCGGGATTCCGTATTTCTCTGCGATTGCAAGGATTTTGTCGATATGATATGGCATACCATAGAGTGCTACCGGAACGATGGCCTTGGGATACTTGCCGGTCTTCTCCTTGCGGTCGAGGATTGCCTTTTCGAGAAGCTCGGGATCCATGTTCCAGGTTTCTTTTTCAGAACCGATGAAAATAGGCTTTGCTCCAAGATAAGTAATAGGATGGGATGATGCACAGAAAGTGTAGCTCTGGACACATACCTCATCGCCAGGGCCAACGCCGCAGCCGATAAGGGCAAGGTGAACCGCTGCTGTTCCTGCGGAAAGGCACACAACCTTACGGTCGAGCGGCTCGCTGCCGTCAGTCTTACTGTTGGCAAATGCCTCAAGGTCTTTCTCAAAGGCATTTACATTCGGTCCCATAGGGACTACCCAGTTTGTGTCAAAGGCTTCTTTGACATATTTCTGTTCCCAGCCCTCTTCGCTCATGTGGGCGAGACAGAGGTAAATTATTTTTCTTTCTTCTGACATAATATAAAGGTCTTATTATCTTCGCTTAATTCCGTATTGTTTCTTATGTTTTGTAGATACTGTATCTGTTGTTTCAAAATTTCCTTTATGTTTTGTATCCAAAGATTGTTGAATGTTAATTCCTATATGTCATTTAGATGTTATACCAGCGTCATTACTTATAAAGCAGCAAGGCTTTCTTATCAAATGGTTTTGAGTCAAAAATCTGTGATATAATACCTGATAATATATGCAGTAGGTAGGCAGACATTAATACTGCTACCATTATCAAAAGAATGTTCAGCGGGAATAATCCATTCAAAGCATCCGTAAAGATATATTTCTGAATTAAATAACTCTCCAAACACAGATTGCCTATAATGAATAAGATATTGCCTGAAATCTTCCTTTCAAACAATCGTTCAATAAATGGAGATTTTCCACACTGATACGTTCCTACGCAAATACCAATCAAAGGAATATATGATAGCAACTGCAACGCATTCCCTTTACCAATATAGGCACAACAATACCAAGCCAAAACGCATCCAATTGTTAGAGGTATAGTCCACCACCTATACTGAATCTTGCTTGCATTCACATAAATAGCCCCTCCTATCAGCATAACAGAGAGATACACAATCCATCTGAATATGTTATTAACGCCATAGAACAACTGGCCTTTAAAGTCAAACAAGAAGAATGCTCCAAGCATAATGGCTATCGAACTACCAATACACAAATAGAGATTCCATTCATACCTTATTACTGGGTAGAGTAATAGATAACACACCAATATGCATTGAAGGAACCAATACTTACTAGCCGTCATGACTTCGAGAAAACTAATATCAGCTTCGAAAAATAAACAAGCAACAAACCCCATCGCAATAACTGTAGGAAAAATACGGCCCATTCTTCGCTTATACCAGTTCACGAAGTCCATCTTACGACCCATAAACAATGTGAATCCAGATACAAAGAAGAACAGAGCATCACCTATACCCCCACCGGTTGCCAATGACGCGTACTTGCCATAGCAAATACCCATATGCGAATTGAGAACCAGCAACGTAGCGATGACCTTCACAAAGTCCACGGCTACATCTCTTTTCTTAATTACCTCTGCCATTATTTCTCTACACAATCACCAACATTCAGATCTTTGTAATCCTCCACATACACAGGGACAGCATCTACATCTCGAAGCCACATATTGTTCTTCGGGAACTGCATTTCAACCTCTGGCGATAGCTCGTTGCTTCTACCTAGAACAGTTAGCAAATGACTTTCCGCGAAGTTGAATCCTGCGCTTGCCAACAGACAGTTGTATGCCACATATCGGATGTTGATTTCTGTTACCTTTGCCACACCATTTGCGTCAGCCTTCATATCTACAACAACCACGCCGTGCATCTTGCTACCAGTAGCCAGACATACACGTTCAATGGTATCCAGAGCCTGCTTTTTGATGCTCTCGTCATTCAGAAAACGCCCCTTACTCGTATTGCCTGTGATACCACTTACTGCCACCTTTGCCATGATGTACTCAAGACGCTCTGCGATGGCACACTTCAACAGTTTGCCGTGCTCAAATAGGCAGAAGACTCCATAGTTTCCACCAGGACAGAATTCAGATATCTGAAAGTTGTCAATGCCGGTATTAATCATCACCCAGGCACGAAGCTCTGTGATATTGTTTGCCTTAAAAGAGCCCTTGCCAGAAGCCGTACCGGCCGAAGCATCACGCACCCACATAGGAAAATCCAGTGGAAGTTTGTAATTGTCATCAAGCGCATCTTCACGGCTCAAATCCTCGCTTAATGGCACAAGGCCTGTGCCTTTCAACAAGTTGAACAGTTTTCGCTTGCTGATAGCCATTTCGCAAAATTCTGCAGTCGGAGTCATGTGAGGAACGTCAAACGGATGCTTTGCCCAATATAGTACCTCCACTTCAGGCAGTACCATCACGGCATCGGGCTGCTCCTTTTCCAATATTTCCTGAATCACCTTAGGATATTGAGGGTCTTTCACGCCCGGAACCTTATAAAGCTTATCAAAGTCTTTTGCATAAACTTCATACAAGATTGAACACATGTCCCATCCTATGAATGTTGCATCCTTGAACTTTTCACTCATTTTTAGAGAGCGAAGCACATTGCGTGCAGAAACAGCGCACGCACCTGTAATCACAATTTTCATTTATCTATATTTTATAATTATTGACTACTTGTTTCCTTTTCCCTGACTTCAATACAGGAATCTCGTCTACATACTCAACCTCGATATTTGCATCAAAGCCTAGGAATGATTTTAACATAGCACGCATATCTCCTTCTCTTCCAAATTCCGATAGCCCCTGACGAAGGTTAATGAGCATTTTGTAATTCTTCTCTCCATTCTGGATAAACTGATACTGACTAATATCCTGAAACTCATGCATAGGTGTGTTGATAACATATGGTGATATTAAATCTCCTGAAGTACTATAAATAAAGTCAACTCTACGCCCTTCCACAGTTAATAGTTTTGGAAGTTCACCTTTTTTTGTTGGTTTCTGAATTGCGATATCACCAGTATCGTAACGAATGAGTGGCATCGATCGGTTGAACAAATCGGTAACAACAATGCGTCCTGGTTTTCCTGGTTCAACAGGTTTGTCTTCTTCTAAATCAAGAAACTCAAAATAGAAACTACCAATATTCAAGACAAAGTCATTGGAATCGCATTCCTGCTGAGCCATTATTCCTAACTCTTGGTCTGAGTATCTAGAAATGACAGTACAGCCGAACTGCTCTTTTGCCATTTCTTTAGTATTAGGATCGAGCGACTCAGAGAGAGTAATAAATGATTCAACTTTAGCAGTTGTCTTTCCTCTTTTCGTAGCTATATATTTCGTAATAGCAGCAAGAGTTGACGCAAAGATGATTACACTCTTCTTTTGATGATCATGTTCCAAATCCGTCAAGAACTTTTCAATCATCTCTTCTGATAGATTGGCAGACTCGTGTATTACCCAATTCTGCTTAAAACAAGTAAACGCACTTCTTGTCGTTTCTTTATCCCAAACTCGAGAAAAATATAACCTTTGTCCAAGAGGGTACTTCGCTATTTCAGAGAAATACAAAGTATCGGCTGTTGCTCTCGTACGTTTGAGAGGATCTTGATAGACAGCAAAAGGCATCCCAGTAGATCCACTTGTTTCTTGTTTGAATAGCTCTTCTTTCTTATATTGAGGATCAAGAAATATACTCTCGTTATCCCTTACAATAGACTTATTGATTACGGGAAAATCTTGAAGTTTCCGATATCCTTTAAAGTTCTTATAAAAGGTTACATGCTCGGTAGCATAGTCCAACTCTTCTGTTAGATATCGGGAAAGACGCTCTTTAATTTTTGGAGAATCATAATTTTCCAAAATATCTTTTAAGTCCTCAAAATGATGTTTCTTACTCCCCCCACTCAAAGCATCAATCAACCAAAAAATTTTTGCACGAAATGTCATAATAATCTTAATTTTTAACTTTTAGCTTTACGTTCAACATCCAGATAGTTTTCCTTTTTATCCGCAACAGCTCCTTCACGTTTAATTACCTTATAAATGGTCAAAAACAGAATCTTAATATCAAACCACAAACTAACATGCTCAGCATAATATGCATCACACTCAAGTTTTTTGTCCCACGTTATGTTATTACGTCCATTAATTTGCGCCCAACCAGTGATACCTGGGCGTACTGTATGACGTAACTTCTCACGCTCAGTGTAGTAAGGAAGATACCTACCTAACAACGGCCGTGGACCTATCAAAGCCATGTCACCCTTCAGCACGTTGATGAGCTGAGGAAGCTCGTCTATTGAGGTGGAGCGGACGAAACGACCTGCCTTGGTGAGGCGGTCGGCATCGGGCAGCAGTTTACCATCAGCATCTCGCTCATCAGTCATCGATTTGAACTTTATTACTTTGAATAGTTTCTCGTCCTTTCCAGGACGTTCTTGATAGAAAAAGGCACCTGCGCCTTTGTTGGCGATGGTGAGCCAGATGTAAACCACAAGTAATATAGGCCAAATGATTAATAGCGCTACGAGCGCAATGGTGAAGTCAATCACACGTTTGAAAAAATGCTTGTACATAAAATCCTTGTTATTACTTATTCATTCAAATTGCCAAACGACCTGATTTATTGCGCGCCTACCTAACTATATGTTTCATTATTGCCTTGAAAGTATGCTCTGTCGTGTAGTTATCCAAGAAGAATTGATAACCATTCTCGCCCATCTGACGGATGTCGGAAGCGAGCATGCGGTCGATAGCCTTGACAAACGCCTCTACCGAATTGCTCGGGCAATAGAAGCCATAGCCTTTCTGCTCTGCCAACGAGCCCGTGTCGCAGTTAGAGTCAGTGCATGCAATGATAGGCTTGCGGCTCATAAGGTAAGGCAACAGGCGACTCGGGTAGTTAGGGATAGTGAATCGATAGTCGAGGAAGATCAAGCCCACATCGCACGCATCAGCCAGTCTGTCATAATCCTCCTTCGGCAATCTGCGGAAGATAGACACAGCCTTCGGACGGCACTCATTCACGAAAGCCTCCAGCTTTGGGTATTCCGTACCGTCACCCACAATCACGAAATGGCAATCCTCGCGATCTTTAACAGCCTTCATGCACTCCACCAGGAACGGAATGCCTTGCGGTTTTCCCATGTTGCCACCATAAATAAACATAGGTACATCCATTGGCAACCCATATTTATCTCTTATACTCTTCACATCTTCGGCTCTTTTACCCTCACTCGGCACATCATACGAATTAGGCGCAATCTCCACCTTCTCCGCCTTGATTTCCGGGTTATGCTCCAGCACAAAGCGCACGTTTGCGGGACTCATGCAACCGATATAATCCGATATGCGATACAGTTCCTTCTCTTTCTTTCGGAACATCTTGTAGAGCATCCCCTTGACACCCGTTTTCGTCATCATACCTAGGTCAACGGCATTCTGCGGAAAGATATCCTTCAGTAGCAGGTAGCTTATAGCCTCGGGATTCCGCATCTTTGCCGCCTTGATCACCTTGTTGAACGTGATAGGGGGCGTGCTATACAGGATAAGGTCGAAACGCACATTGCCGAAATACTTGTTCAGGGCCCGCTTAAACAAGTCCTCCAATATCAACTGCCCAATGCCCTTTTCAACGATAGACGTCTTCGTCACGTTGAGCGTCCTCACTCCTAAACAATGCACGCCATTGTTCACCTCAACAGCAGTAGGCAGCCCCGTTCGCCTCTCATTCGGATAGATGATATACACCTGATGCCCCTCATTTTTAAATTTCCGCATCAAGTCGTTATAAATGCCTCTTTTGTTCACATCTATACTAACCATTGTTAAGAACAGTACATTCATAATCATATAGATTTTATTAATTGAACTCGTTTCCATCCCCAATGCCACACTATCCATACAGGAGCCCAGAGGACATCAGTTGGGTAGTGAGAGAGGAGATGAAGGTTATGTTTAACAATTCTGTACACTGAGCCGATTTTTCCGGAAGGTGCCCCGGAGAGCCTTTTATCATGATGCCCGAAGTTGCCGCCGCACATTACCTGCTCAAGGATGTATCTTCCTTCTTTTTCATCGGGGTCGCATAGGAGATACTCCGGTTCAAGAAGAAAAATGGTTTTCATTATCCACATCACGCCTTTTGCAAAGCGTATCATTCCGAATTCCTTAAGAGTTAAGATGGTTTCTTCGAAATATCTTCCCTGCGCTGCCTTGAGGACAAAGTAGTAGTCAAAGAGTTGCCGCAGGCCGACCCCTTCATAGAGGAAATGCCGGTAGATGTGCAGGAGAATGTAGAAAAGGTTGAATCGAATGGTTGGTGTTACAAGGCCATTGCTTTCGGCAAACATTTCCTCCTTGTGGGCCTCAAACCATTTTTGCAGGCGTTTGTTCTTGCGCAGGTTCATCAGGATTTCCGGGATATAGTGCATTTCTACCTCAATCCCTTTGAACCGTTTGAGGTGCAGGTGTTTGTAGTCCCATTGCGGATTCGCATCTCCCAAGGAGCGCGCGTATTCAATGGTTCTTTCCCTTCCGCAGTCGACCAATATGTCTATGTCTCCAGGTTGGCGCAGGGATGAAAGTGCGTCTCCGTAGAGTTGTGCCATTGCCTGTCCTTTGAGAATGGATGAGCGTATGCCTGACTGCGATAGTTCTTTCTGTAGTTGCCGGCAATGCTCGTCCAGGGACTCGTTGCGTTTTTGAATCTGTATGACTTGGGAGAGCCATTGGAGCCTGAGATTATCCGGCATTGAGCATTCCGGATGCAATTTTCTCAGTTGCTGTACACCATAGAAGGTTATGCCTAACAAAGCTTGCCTTTTTGCTTCTTCGTATATCGCATACCAATCCTGTTCCGAAGGAGACAGAGGGGCTGTCGTCTCCGGGTGAAGGGTGTATTGAATTAAGGGGATAATACTTATGACCATTTTGATTCAGCACATGAGAATTTAGTTGTACTTCTCATCCAACAATGAGAACATATTGGGCAAATCGCCTTTTTAGGTTAGTCTTTCAAGTCCATCATTCTTGACAAATCTTCTTTGTTTTAATAATCTCATTATGACATAGGTGTTGGGCCTGACATTTGTTCCGGAGCTCGACTCAGATAATCTTTATAATTAAGTACAATTGACACATTTGATTTTACTATTATAGTAAAGTCAGTTATCTTCCGGTCCTTGTTTTCTTTAACTGAGCTCTCGTATTCAAGACTGTTATTAAATATGCAGAAATTTGAATACTCAAGTAACTCGTGCAAGCAGTCTGTCAAGAAGTTTATAGTATGCATATTTCCAAGAGTCGTGAGAGCATTGTCTACAGGATACTTATCATTCTGATTATCAAGTCGACGCAAAGTATATGTAAACTGCTTGTTATCTGAGGATCTTGAGATAATCAACTTATACTTCTCTGTAACATCAGACTCAAGTGTAGTAATACTATTCGAATAACCTGAGAAGAACCTGGAAATGAACTTCTTCTGACTTATCAATTCTGTATCCAAAGCATTTTGCTGTATCTTATCTGTAATAACTTCATTGTGCCAAAATCTAAACTCCTGGAGACTCAAAACTGGTAAATGCTTGAGTAGATTATATTGATTTACATACTTGCGCATTTGTTCTCCATAACGACTCCAGCAATTATATCTTAGCAATAAAAGTTCGTCCTCATCAAGTTGACTTCTTACGAGCTTAGAATATTTTACCTTGTACCTATGCTCGTCAAGTCCACTGTTCTCTATGAGATTAAATATCTGGTATAATACACGGAAATGAACAGCAGAGGAAACTCTATTGGGTATATAGAATTCCTTATCAAACACTAAAAGTGCAGAATCTTTTCTATCAGCAAAGCAACTTGTAACATCTATTGGGATAGCATACAATTGTTCATACAATTTCTTTAACGCTTCTCTACCCTTTAAAATATCCTTGGAGTAACTAGTACTTTGTAACACTTAAAAGTTCAATATAGGATAGAGGTGCTTCAGCTTGGTGCGAGCATCGGCAGTCTTGAACTGCCAGTTCACACTCTTCTGA
>SFGN01000043.1 GCA_004556565.1 Lachnospiraceae bacterium
GAGTTTTTTCCCCAACAGTAGTATCGCATATTCATATAAGTCAAATAATCTGGCACAATGGTGCCAGATTATCTCAGGTAAAGGTTTGTATGCAGAGGTGTGCTCTGTTGATGAAATGAACCTCGCCAAAAGAGACGGTTTTAAGCGGATTGTTTTTGATGGCCCTTTAAAAAAAACGAGTGAACTATTAAAGGCAATAGAGATTGGGGCATTAATTGAAGTTGACAATATTGATGAATGTAAAAGACTTAATGAACTATGTAAGTTGCATAAGCTGACATGTAGAATTCATTTGAGATTATCGCATTACTATGATGATAATTTATCAAGATTTGGCTTATCTGAAAGTGAGGCTATTAATTTACTGGAGATGTTGATCAGTAAGTCAGAGTATCTCATTTTAGACGGGTTCCATTTACATGTTGGCTCTAATCTACCCAATGCGGAAAAAATATGTAAAGCTATTATACAGTATCATGAGTTGATTCTTAGGTATATGCCAGATGATGGCACTCTTAATCTTGGTAGTGGGATACCTGCAGATTCTTTCTCAGCATCCAGTGATAACCCAACTCCATGTCCGGAGGTATTTTTCTCATCGATATATGATACAATAAAAAATTGCTTCGGTACTGTATGTGATAAATGGAACTATATTTTTGAACCAGGGAGACATCTGGTCGAAGACTTTGGCTACTTTATAGGGAAAGTTATTAGTACTAAAAACAGGTATGGTGTTAAAGTTGCTCAAACTAACATTGGTATAAACTGGATACCTTCGATCAGAAATTGGGACCATTCATTTACATTGTTTCATAATCATAACCATATTTCAGATGATAAATCTGATGAGTATATTATTGCTGGATTCAATTGCTTTGAATGTGATTGCTTGTTTCCTTCAGTTATTCTTCCCAGTAACTTATCTGATTATTTATTTTCTGTTCGAGGGTGTGGTGCTTATGATATGCAAACAGGAAACCAGTGGACGCGTAATCTTTATGCTGTATATACCATAACAAATGATGTTGTTAATATATCAAGGATTCACAGAAGAGAACTTGATTTCCGGAAGTATGATGTATCTCTTACGCCATCAGGAATAAAAGTAAATGATGAAATTACATTATTGTATCCAGCGTTAAAATACGCTGAAGAGTTATATTTGCTCATTAATCAAAACAAAATAAATTTCATTAAAAGCATGGCATGGCCAGCGTTTGTTAATAACATTTCTGATTCTGTTTCTTTCATTGAGCAATCAATGATTGATAACCAGAATGAAAAAGCATTAATCCTCTTTATTAAATACAAAACTAAGATAGCTGGCGTTGTATCGTTTAATATTATTGACCATGCCAATAAAACAGCATATATTGGCTATTGGTTAGGTGCTAACTTTCAGGGGAAGGGGATTGTAACCAATGCTATAAATAAACTGATACAGGAGTATGGGGATTCGGGCGTTATAAAAAGATTTGTTATAAAATGTATTGTTGATAATAAAAAAAGTAATGCCACGGCATTGAGGTGTGGCTTCACCTTAGAAGGTGTTCTGCAAAAAGCAGAAATACTCAACGGTGTATCATACGATCAAAATATTTATTCAAAAGTAATTGGTTAATACTGTATGGCGTAGTATTCTACGCCATTTTGTTTATGTCTGTGAGATGATAATATTTATTTCTCGGTAGATAGATATTGTTCTGTTATAGATATATTTTTGTTGTCAAAGTCAATAGCTAATTTTACACCAAGTGGAAGAGTTAGCATTGGATGTGTATGTGAACAATCAAATCCATCCAGTACAGGAATCTGTTTCCCATCTAATACCTCTGTTAATACTTCATATGGTCTGCGTTTACTTCCTGCACAATCAAAAAGCTCATGTTTCCCGAGTATTATTGCACTAACTTTATCAAACACGCGATTAAGCTTTAGCATAGAGAATAATCGTTCAATTGTTGCAATGCTTTTCCGACTGTCCTCAATAAACAATATATCTCCATTAAGAATTTCAGGCATCCATTCACTCCCCCATATACCTGTCAAAGTATTTAGATTTCCTCCAATTACACGCCCCTCAACTTTTCCGGAACCATAAAAGGCACAGTTGTTTTTATATAGCTTCTTAGGCCTTAATATCTTGTTTTCATTCCAGTTTATGCTCTCATCACTCCACTTTTCAGGTAATGTGTAGGTATATATTCCTGATTGTTTTCTTGTTAGTATTTTAATAAATGATTCATATGTTATATCCACAAGAGGTGGATGTTCACCAAACGAAGGAATAAGAGCTGGTCCATAGAATGTTATTAACCCTGTTTTTGCATATATTCCTGCTAATAAAGCAGTTGTATCTGAGTAACCTATGATAATTTTGGGGTTTGCAATGATAGCATCATAGTCCAGAAACGGTAGTAGTGAATTACTGTTATCTCCACCGATCGTTGACATTATACAGGTAATATCAGGATTGTAGACTAACTCATTAAATTCTTGAGCTCTTTCTTTAATAGTACCTGAACGATAAAAATCTGTTTTACCGGTAAGCTTCCCTGATACCAGCTTAAATCCCTTTCTCTGAAGAAACTCAACTCCCCGAAAAAAACGATTTTTTGCAGTAACTGTTGCCGGAGCAGATGATGAAAAGAAACCAATTGTATCTCCTACTGCCAGGGGAGCGGCCAGTAGTGGATGAGATTGTATCATCATGAGGATTTTTCCTTTCCATTTAGTGTCAAAATGAACCCGTTTTGAGATATGTCAGTAGCACTTTCAGTTTATGGGCTTTTTTTGAAAATCGCAGTGTTCTCTCGTAAATTTTCTCGTCCAATCCCCCCCGAAAAGCCTCAGATTTCACGTAGCGCACCGCCACTACTGTATCCATCAAAAAAACTGATAGCTTTTTTAATCATCTGTTGTGCTGCAACTTACTGAAAAAAATGGATTCATGAAAACGCCGATAACGGTATTGATCTGTTGGCCAACGCGATCAGCAGTATTGGTCGCAACAAAAAATGAAAGAAAAATCCCTCAAATGAAGGGGAAAAAACGGAAGTACAGCTGAACGACAGGCACAAAAAAACCCGACTGGTAATCGGGCTTTTTTGTGTTTTCCAGCCCTGAGTTGGTGGCTCTGACTGGAGAAGGTTACTCTACACCTAACGTTTACATTTTATTCACTATGGTGCTGTAAAGCAACTAAATGTGGTTAAGGAACCACATTTAGTGGTGTAACGGGTGTTTTGTGTAGCGTATAATCAGTCAGTTAGTCATGTAGTTGACTTGCAATCCTGCTCTTCCCGTATCTGCGGGTATGAACGATTTTAAAGTCCTGGCTGGATAAACAGGTGGTGCTGTATTCGGTGCTCTGGCAGGAGGAGGTCACTCTACACCTAACAATGCGAGAGAGCCGTTGTGACAGGCAGTGTATGAGTAAGCAACGGTGATTTCCTCCAGTTTTACTGGAGAAACGGATGATTAATTTGTTAATCATCGTTCTCAGGGCTGTGGTCGCCGTTGCAAACGCGCTGATTGCAATTCTGGAACTGATTCGCCAGTTCATCGACTGATGACAGCGGAAACGTAACTAAGGGCAGGAAGTGAACCGCTTCCTGCCCTTTAACAAAGGAGGATTTATGGATTTTATGAGCATTTTGGGGCGCTGTTTACTTCTTCCTTTCCCTGTTGCGATGTTTGTCGGTTGCCTGTTTCTAGGCATTGATGATCGTTTTACTGGAATGTTCATGAGTTTTATTGTCGGTTGTCTATCGTGGTATATCACCAAGCCAAAACCGCAAAAGGCTGAGGTCGCGTAAGCGGCCTTTTTTACGCCCCTCGTTTAATTCCTCGCCCGACTTGGATATACACTCATTCTGTCCAGAAATAGTATTGCGGCTAATCAAGCCAATTCCTACGTCTTTTCGCTGTTGCACGATCTAAAAGAAAATATGGGAAAATTTCATGAAAGTATGGTACTAAAGGGTCTTTAATTCCTTTATCTTGTTCCTTCAACTGCACAGTATCTCGTAAAAACCAACAAGCCGGTTGTTTAAAAAACGCTCTTAGCGTAGGATGTTTTCCATTTTCCAAGTGAAACCCAAGTACGATGCCCGCGAAAAAGACAGCCCTCTTATGAAGAGGGCTGTTATCTGATATAGGCTTGTTATGGTCTCACTCTTGATTAATCAGGTGTATGTACAACCTTGGTGTACACAATCGATTATGCAGCTTGATGATCTGAAGTGTTACCGGAAGTATCTTCGGTTCGTTTTTTGTTTGTGATGGATTCACTTTTATCTCGCAAGGCTGAGTCTATGACGTTAAACACCTTTTCCCACCGAGAAATCCAACCGCATATAGGTTGAACACGACATCTTTCCAGGAAGAAATTTAATAAGTTAGTTTTTTTATTATCTTGCACTTTGAATGGTTCAATTACATCATCGGCATCAACAGATTTTCCTCCGATAAACCACGACGGATGGGTTTCCATTGCGTCAGAAATGAAATCGTCAGGGAAGAGGCCTTCAATAGCAAAACCACTTCTTACAGAAATATAGTCTTTATTTGACTCAAATCTAATTTGTTTTTTACCAAAGTAGCTTTGTAATCTGGTTCTTTCTTTGACCCCAGCTTCATCACCGTCAAAAACAGATATTACGGGGACATCTTTAGAAATAAACTCGTAGCACCCTTTCAAGAATCCTCCAAGTTGACTGACTCCACCAAACTCATCAACTTTAGCACTCCTCAGAAAAGGCCATCTGTTCTTAAACTCATCATGTTCAGATGTCAATTTCAATATTGATTCTATATATTGTTTGTCGGTGATACCTTCAACGAAAACTGCACTACTTGATATGTTAAAGAAATCAGAAAATCTGACCCCAAGATTTTCTCTTATGCTTGCAACTGCATTAAATCTTTTTTCATGCTTTTTATCTTTTGTAACACCGGCGTCATCTTTATATAACTCAATGATCTTACTTGGCTCATCACTGACAAATGATAAGGAATGAGTTGTAATAAGAACATAAGCAACATCCATCAGTGATTTGAAAATGTGATTACATGACCGGCCTAATGAGGGATGCAAGAAAGACTCAGGCTCCTCAACCATCCAAATCGTTTTCTTACCTAGAGTAAGTTTTCTCTCTGAAATAGATTTAAATGAAGAAAATAAAGATAAGCATTGTAGCCCCATACCTTTACTCGATATCACATTCTCAATAGTATCTTTTATTGAAACCTCAAAGCGACCAAATAACTCATCAAGAGATGGCGGAGCTTTAATCATAAAGCTACAGTCATCTATACCGCTTAGAATCATTTCATTTGTTATCTTTTCAGACACTTCCAACAGTTTATCATGAATCACTTGAACCGATGTTTTCATGGCTGAAGCTACTTCACTCCTAACATATGGAACTAATAGATTATGATATATATCATCAATACTTTTTGACGATGGTATATACACACACTCAAAACTAGAAAGTATTTTTTCTATGAACCTTCTTTCAACAGATGTATACATGGAGGAAGTTACTTCAGGTTTCCTCTTGTAACCTTTAAAGACAGTGTAGAAGTAATTGTTTTTATTAGATATTGTCAGATGTACGGTCACTTCGTTTTGAGGTGAACTTAACCTGGAGTCATCAATCATGTTAAATAGCTGCAAATATCTATCTCTCAAACTTAGCTTTCTGCCTCTTGATTGAGTTGGTTTTGATTCTTGTTGTTTAGAGCTGCCATCATCAAATGAAATAGAATTACTAGGTTCTTCTTGCCCCCCTAAAACACCAAGTTCAATAATCGAGTCATCATCGTCATCATCATCGTCTTGGCTCAAATCCTCAGAGACATCATCTAGCTCACTTTCAGAAAAAGTAAATCTTACAGCAAAACTAGTTTGTCCTTGCTTAACACCATGTGGCTTATCTTTTTCATAGTCATATAAGTCAGGATTAAATTTTCCTTCAAAAAAAACCCTCATAGCTTTTAATAGGTTTGTTTTACCACTGTTGTTTTGCCCAACAATGGTTAATCCATTAAAGTTATCAGAGGATATCTCCCCTGAAATAGACCTATACTGAGAAACTTTAAATGATACTATTTCCATTTTTCTTCCTACGATAGAATGTTGCTCGGATTATCGACATTTTTTCCCAAGGCTTTAACTGTCCTTCGCTACTTGGAGAAATGGCTCTTCCTCCACTGTTCTGCTTTATTTTCGCCAGAAAGCCCACCATGCATGTTGTTTGTCCTGAAGTGCTGCTTTATCCTGAAGCAATTCAGCACTCACTGCCCCCTGAAGCACAGAAACGGCGTTTCTCGCGGCATTGCGACAGGAATCAATAACCTCTGGTTCGTTGGGCTTTCTGAGCAGGATAAATTGCGATACTTTGGACTGAGTATCAAAAGCATAGATTCGCAATTCAGGGGAGGATGTCAGGCTTACAATATTATGTAACCGCATATAATTGGTGTAGTCCTCGCTACCTGGATTACATGATTCATAAAGATATTTCTGCATTAGCGTTTGCGATGAAGAAAGAAAATCTATATAGCGGTCAGTTTTTTTATCTATATCCCGCAGTCGCTGAGCTATTGCATCTTTTCTTATTTCGTGGCAGTGTGTTAATTTCAGTGTAATCCAGCCACCAACAATGGTGATTAATGCACCCAGCCCAATTTTAACGGCATTATCAGCCACATCTACCCACTCAGTTGCCATCTGTTACACGTTCTTCCTGTGATGATCATGGTCGCTAGTATAATTCTCCGGCTGACTGGACATACAGCATTTTCTGTCTAGCACCGAAACGTTATAAACCTTTGTTCAAATTCCTGATCTCTGGCATCATCTTTTCGTACATCTTTTCAGTTGAGTTAGCGCAATAACTCTGTAGGTATTTATAGTTTTCTTCGAATTTCGGAAGGTTTTTAGCTAAAGTGATCTGTTTAGGTAAGGTTCCGGTAGAATCGTTGACCACATCAAACACTATCGGATTATGTTTATGATCTTCATCAACTAATTTTAATGTAGCTACAACAGGGCTTTTATCCATTGCCCCGTTAACTAGTTGTCTAATTTGGAATTTTCTCGCAAAAATAAAATTAATTAGAGATGGACTGTCACTATTAAAAGTTATATTCCACGTCAAAGGCATTGCATCACATAATCCTTCTGAGATAAATTCACCATCAATAGAACCATCTTTATCAACAAATAATTGTATAGTCATAATTGATTGCGGTTTATCTAGTCCAAGATCCCCACTATTAATAATATATTCAGCATCTGTTGACCATTTTCCGGTAAGGAATTCTCTTTGATAAAGAGCAGCATTCAATTCATTTTTATATGGTAGGTAAAGTCCCACTGCTGCGATAACCACCCCAAATGCAGTGCATAAGGTTGTGATTCGTCCACTCATTTTTTTCCCTTATCTTCATATGTAAAATTTATAACCAATTGTACATTAATAGCCTCCTTTAGTAATCCCCCGCCCATATTGGACATTTTGTTTTTTTGTTTAGACTCAATTAGTTACAACATTCATATGTTTAGTTCCTTTATCCTGTGCCCTGTTCCGGCATATGTGCCCATATCCTAGGTTATTCAGGATAATCGCTTCCTTTTCGTCCTGCCCGGCGTTCACTGGTGTTTACGGCAGGGAACTTAACCACCGGACGGGTGGAAACATGTGGATTTGTGTGTGGCTGGAGGTTTAATGCTAATGTACGCGTACACTAGCATTAATGGGGAGGGAGTTAACTCTCTTTTATTCTGGATGCCTTGATTCCCTCCTGATACAGACGCTTTACCCGTTCAATTTCGTCCAGCGTTGCCGCCCAGTGCTGTCTTGCCGCATGACGATATCTGGCAGCCATTTTTTCCACGGCCTCCAGGGTGCTGTCGTTGCTGCGGTGCTGCCGCTCCTTATCCCCGAATAATTCCACAATCAGCCACTGGCTCCCCGTTCTGCCAAACAACGCATTGCACAACCGTTTAACGGCCAGCGGTGTTAAATCCGGGTCAGGGTCATATGCTATGGTGGCAAAAATAAACCGCAGCATTTCCGAGGTTTTGTAACGCTTCACCGCTGCCGCCAGACGTGCGCCACGTTGCGGGGCTTCCCAGCGTTCATCGCTGTATCTGGTCAGTTCTGAAAGGAAATCCCTTTCAAGATTTTCAGCGGTGTAACATCTGCCACCGAGAAACATACGCATAGCTTCTCTGGTTTTGTCTCTCATGTATTATTCTCTGGATTAATGCTAATGTATGCGTACATTAGCTTTAAGCCGTATCAATAGAAACAAATATCATGGTTCGTAGAACCTCCATACAGCGAACTTTTGCAGAAACTGAGCGGGGGTATCAGGGATTCCCCCCCCTGAGCGCGTCGTTTATACACGGAATTTATTACGTGCATACATCGCTGTCGTGCCCTGTATTTCAGAAACACTCTTCGGGACAGACACAAACGTGTCTTTCCGTGTGCCATTGTGTGTGAAGGGCTGATTCAGTCCGCTGCCTCTTGCGCGACTTTCCCTGCCCTGTCGTTCATTCATCATGGACAAAAATGCATTATCGGAAAAAATGTCCAAAATTTTTTTGTGATCAGAATTTTTGTTGTCGGACACACCTTTGCTCCAAGTCATAATTGCTGACACATCCCCAAAAAACAGGAGCGGAGATTTAAAAATTGAGTCACTTACCCCGCCAACATTTTCCAGATTTCACGTAGCGCACCACCGCTACTGCATCCATCAACAAAAAATGACGTTTTTTTAATTACTTTGTATGCTGCAACTTACTGAAAAAACGGGATTCATGATAATGTCGGTAACGGCATCGTTCTGGGGGCGCTAATCTCGCTTCTTGAACTGATTCGCTACCTTCTCCAGTTGATGGGCTGATGGCGGAGACGTAACTAAGGCCGGGGGCTAACCACCACCGGCCTTTAATAAAATCATATTTTAGTTACAACATTCAAATGCATTAACTAAACACCACACACCCAACCTCCTGAGTTAATATCCTGCCTTTCAGATATATTAGCCCCCCACCCCCTCTACTTACTGGATTTTTGCCCGGTTTTACGTTTTAGCGCACTGCTTATTGTGCCACGGCTGCACCCTAGCACTTTCTGTACCTGTGTCCAGGAGCTACCGCTTTCTATCAACCTGATAATTGCATCATGTCTGGCTTGATTAGGTTTACGCCCTTTATATTTACCGTCTTTCCTTGCTTTCTCTATCCCTTGTTTCTGGCGTTCCCGACGTTGTTCATAGTCCCTTCTGGCAACTGCGGCCAGCATATCCAGCAGCATATCGTTAATGGCTGCAAACAACCGGCTGTCAAACTCACTCATACCAGAATTAATCCATGTCGTCGGCACATTCACCGCCATAACCCGAATGTCTTTCTGCCGGATCATTTTCTTCAACGTATTCCAGTCTTCCCCTGACAGTCGGGAAAGTCTGTCCACATCCTCGATAAGCAAAATGTCATTTTGCTGGCAATCTCTCAGAAGACGGAAGAGTTCCGGGCGGTCAAGACGGGAGCCGGATTCATTCTCAATATAATAGCTGCAAATGATCAGGCCTCTTTCCCTGGCAAAAGCCTCGATAGTTTCCAGGGCACGCGAAGCATCCTGTTCTGCTGTTGAAGCTCTCAGATAAGCGCGGACAAAGT
This sequence comes from Lachnospiraceae bacterium, assembly GCA_004556565.1. Taxonomy (GTDB): domain Bacteria; phylum Bacillota; class Clostridia; order Lachnospirales; family Lachnospiraceae; genus Schaedlerella. The sequence continues at coordinate 9,710 of SFGN01000043.1, forward strand.
TTGTTGGTGCATTTGAAGTCATATTAGAGAACCAGTTCGCATAAGGTCACACAACTATACCCAAAATGAACCAGAAAGTGGATCGACAGGAAAGGCACACTCTAAAAGAACCAGAAAACAGACCTCTGGTCATAAAGTGACAATGTCACATGGAAATTTACAACATAAAGATGATGTAAAGACAAGTGCTGATTTATCATATAAAGACACTGTAAAGACACACTAATCTTTACAATATAAAGACAACATAAATACATAATTGTCTTTATTTGTGCTTTACATGGTAAATCCTATGCAATATAAAGACACTGTAAAGACAAAATCATCTTTACGGAAAACACATAATGTAAAGACAAGACGATCTTTACATAATCTTTACATCGTAAAGAGAGGAATTCTCAAATGGGTAAAATCTTGCTTGTCGTATCAGATAAGGGTGGTGTAGGAAAAAGTACCTACGTGGCTAACACAGGCTCAATGCTGGTCAATAAAGGTAAGTCGGTAATTATCCTCAAGACAGATAAAAACCACGATCTGTTGAGCTGGAACGAAAAGCGGACAGATAACGGCTTACTCACTATCCCGGTTCACGCAGCTTACGGAAACGTCAGCAATGAAATTAAGCGACTTAGTAAGCTGTGTGAAGTCCTCATTGTCGATTGCCCCGGCCACGACAGCCAGGAGTTCCGTAGCGCCCTGACAGTATCAGATATCGTGGTAACACTGGTTAAGCCGTCCTCTGATTTCGAAAGCGAAACACTGACCAGTGTTACAGAGAAAATCCGCACCGCTCAGAAAGCTAACGCAGCCCTGGAACCGTGGGTGCTGTTCACCAGAATCAACTCAGCAAAACCCCGCCACAGAAAAGCGGCCATTGATCTGGATAAATTACTGCGGTCGGACAACATCTGGATTCAACCTCTTAAAACCCGGATATCCGAGCTGGATGTGTATGAAAGCGCCTGTAATGAAGGGGCAGGGGTACATGACGTTAGCCGGGCATCAAGCCTTTCAACAGCGAAAGCACAGATTGAACTAGTAGCGCAGGAAATTGGAATTTTATAGTAATATCAATACCATCTATAAATCTTTACATTGTAAAGACAATATAAAGACAGTATGATATTTACTATTAATGCATACCGTACAAGGGGAAATTGTCATGGCTTTAAAACTAAACCGTCCGAACATCGATGAATCTCAGCAACCAGCAACAAACGCAGAAACCGCGCGTTTTATCTCCGGCGCTACCAGAGCGCCTGTAGTGGGTAAACCAAAGTTGATGAACTTCAGACTTTCAGCCCATTTTGAGGACATACTGGAAGCTGAAGCTATCAGAACAGGGCAGAGCAAAACAACCGTTCTCAAAGCAGCGCTGGCGATGTACAACAGCCAGGATGAAAACATAAAGAATCACTGGTTACTGGAATCGGCAAAATTCTAACCATAGAAGTATGGATGATTATCTATGAGATATTTAACCGAATTAATCTGTCAACTCTACAGGTTGACAGATCACCATAAACTGACCGCTGCAACGTTTAAAAATCTTGCTGATATTAAGTTAGTTGAACCTACAGCGGATGCAGACACCATATTGCAGCTTGAAAATATATTTAGCGAATACTCACTAAGATATATTGACAGGGATCTGGCTGAAATTCTGAGTAACATAATAACTACAGATAAAAACCACTCTCTGGATTTTGATTTTAACAAGATACAGTCTCTGACTGCCTCGAAAAGTTTCGGTTGTGGATGGAACAAAGTAATAAATGGTAGTTGGTTCAAAAACCTTTATTCATGGGGGGAAGGGATGTATCCCGCCAAAAACCTGAAAGCTGAAAACATTTCAGACTGGGAGGATAATATATGGCACATTGAGCATGAAGGTTTCAACCCTCGCGATCCTATTAATGTTAAATATTACTCTTGGCTTGACCGATATGTAGCTTTAAACAGTGGTGGTTCACATCATGCAGCAATGGTTGTATATCAATCTGTCAGAGACAAATTAGAGTATAAAAGAGAAGCGGTTATTGAACAACTGAGCATAAATTCAAACACCGTTGAAATACTTGGCCAGAACTACTATTCATTCATATTCCAGATAAAACACCCTAGTAATAAGACAGAAAATTATACATCAGAATATGAATTTACAGATGCTTTAAAAGACTTTGGACAAAATAGGCATACCACACTTAAACCTGTTAATTACGTTTCTAACATAAAATTAGCATTTATTCCCAAAGATGCTTTAAAAACAAACAGCGAGACATTCCGCAACTGGTTTTATTCTGCAATTAGCTACGGGAAAATAATATCACTCCCTGATTATCTGAAAAATCCAGCACATTATCATACATATCATTACTCACATGAACTAGACTCGATAACACTTGGCAACCCAAGCAGAAAATATAAACTGAGAGGAGATTCTTAGCTTTTATATAAAAAACCAATGTTATCATTTGTCAGAAGATCGGCGAGGGTAGTACATTCAAGAACCACAATATTTGTTCCTTCCAACAAACTGGCATCAGGTATCTTATCGAAGCTGATAATCATCATTGGCTTGCGTTGTGTTAAATCAAAGATTACTAATGGAAGTATTACACTGTTAATTAATTCAAACTCTTTAAAGAAAGCATCAGTGCCATACTCACTGGCTGGAAAAAGAATCTCACTTAATCTCACACTATAAAAAACATGGTAGTTTTCTTTAAGGTTATCCTTTAAAATATTAACAGCCTTCGCATATTTATCAGTAATAAATTCTCTCACCTGATATTTCATAAAATTCTCCGACAAGAACCGACTGTAGGTCACCGGGCAAACGTTGCGGAATGGCGTCAGAGACGTCATTTTGCGGTGTTTGCCCTATCCTGCATCGCAGTGAAAAGGCAGGGGCTGGCATAACGACTAAGTAGCGTCATTACTGGCTCGTCTCGCTGCTGTTCTCTGTGCTTTCGCCCGCAGGTTCGGGAACCAGTAACTTGTGCCAGGGCATGGTTTTGTTGAGCAGCTCCATCAGCGGTTCAGCCAACAGACCAAAAATCCAGGTTGCCGTAATCACCGGTATAGTCAGATTTTGTGGCGTCCATAACTGGTGATCGAGATGATACCAGGTTATGACACACAGAATGCCACCCAGCCAGAACACAGCCCATTTAAACGCGCCAAGAATGGCTAACACAAAAACAGAGATAAAATGTAAAACACTGGCGACCAGAAGACGAAGATAAAACCAGGTCCATCCAAGCCACTTAACAAAAGTGCTCCCTGTTTTCACCGCAAAACGTTTCTTACGTTCTCTGGCGATTTCTTCCCTGAATTTACCGCGTTCGTCCCCTTGGGGGAATTGATAGATTTTAGCCATGAGTTACCTCATTTCGATCTCAAAACGGACTTTGCTGACTCTTCTACCCTGCCTTTCAGCATTAACACATTTAATGTTTTTAACATCTGTCCTTTCTGTTATTTCATCAATAGCTATATTGATTCCATCTCTTTTAAAGAAAGAAAACTTTTGATTTTGAATATAACCTATTTCTTTCTTAAGTTCATCTACACCTATAGTGAAAGATTTAAGATGGCTAAATTTTATCAGTTGATATAAAGGCCATGAGTATCTTCCTTGAAGAGACAAAGCAGATTTTAGAGGAAGCTCGGTAACCTGATATTTACGGGCGTCTATCGCTGTAATATAATTTATCGTCTTAGACGAAAACATAACACGAAGCAATCCCTCATTCGAAATATAGTCACAATGTGTAATTAATTTTTTATTTCTTGAAAAGATATCTGCTGCATCCTTCATTTGCTTATATGCGACAGAACGATCAACACCAACAAATTCTGCATACTTATCAGCCCGGATCAATAGCGACTTATCCGATTCAAGTTTATTTTCAAAGTAATAATATAAACAAATAAAAAAGACCCTTCTTGCCGAAAATGACAGTTCATTAACTAACAGATTTAATCCGCTATTATATCTAATGATTTTATCGTAGTTAACATGCCTCATAGTAGATGAAAAAAGAGAAGGACAAGATTTAGTAGCTAAAGCTCCTGATCCTGTCTTTCTTCTTATATGAAGAGCCTCATTTATTTCTAGTACATCCAATAAGGTTCCATCTTCCCATCCGGTATTTTCTATCATACTGGCAGGAATGATAATTACTGCCGCACCACCTTGTTTATGTAATTTTATTTGCTCCATAGTGTATTTACCTTTATATATTAAGCACCTCTGAAACCATACGGTATTCTGGTATCAAGTCCTTCGCTTTCTTTATCTATTTTATACGAAAATCTTAGCTTTGATGCTCTTCTTGCGACTCTCTCAATAATTTTAACTTCGAGATGATTAATCTCTGTATATTGATTTATTTTTTCAATGTTTTTTTGCAGAAAAACCTTATTAAAATCCTTAAAATTCTGATAAAGGTAAACTTTTTCGCCATTATCTATTCTGAATAATTCAAGTTCATCCTTTAATACATCTACTTCAATGTCGAAAAATGTCTTTTTACCACTGCTGTATTGTTTCCTGATAAACTGATAAAGCATATTTGAATTTTGATCAGCGAGTCTTACAGACGATATCAAAACCTGAGTAGTGTAAGAATCCTTTAACATCGTGATATATGGCTCAATGACATGTGAAAAAGCAATATCAATATATCCTTCACTTTCAACATAATCACAAAACGCAGTCAGGTTCATAAGCCTGACTGCATCAGAAGGTAATTTACCTCTCTTCTTCGTATGTCCAGAGCTTTGATTGCCCTGAGCTGTGAGAAGTTGATTTCGAGGAATGCGAATAACACTAGCCTGAAGTTCTTCTGCCCCCTCTTTTAACTGCCGGTAAGCACCTGTTACATCAATATCAGCGATAAATGCATATTCCCGAGCCGTAATACGAAAGGTTGCTCCCTCAGATAACTCTTCACGTGAATCAATCTGCGCCATAGCCATAAACAAAATTCTTCTGGCAGACAAAGGCAACGATGAGAATGTGCTGTTAATTTCATTTCTGTGGCGAATTTTTGTTTTCTTTGTAACGCTCAGTAAGTTCATACATTACCTGTGTTTTTTAAGTCCTGATGGTGAAATCATAACCACAAAAGCGGAAATGTGTAAAGTGGTTTATCCACCTTATACATTTCCACCAAAACACAGATCACATGAAAGAATTTTTATCATTTATATTCAATATGATAGAAATGCGCAGGTATCCACCTTTTAACTTTTACCGTTGGATTGGAACGCTATAAAGAACTAAAGAAATGAAGATGCAAAGAGATGAATATCTGAATAAAAACAGTAAAATGCGTACCCATCCACCTTTCAGTGCGTACCCATCCACCTTTCAGTGCGCAGCCATCCACCTTTCATGAAAATTACAGTGCGTACCCATCCACCTTTCAGTGCGTACCCATCCACCTTTCATTTTGAGGCGACAAAAAACAACACCTATCTTAATGAAATTATTGATAAAAAAGCTGGCACAATGTTTGCAGAATAAGTTAAAGTAAGTTAAAGATCTTAAAGTAGATCTACCGATCTACATTTAAGATCTTAAAAACAAGAAGTTTAATAAGCAAAAAAACACAAAAAATCTGTGGATAACTCTGCTCAAAACAAAAAATTCACAGTGCCTGTGGATAACTTTGCGTAAACCCAGAGGACAGATCACTCTGAACCAGGACAACCACACATAAAAACAATATGCTCGCTTTTTAACCACTGTGCGTAATTGCCTGATGTTATCCCTGTGCTGTTCCGCTTCCTCGCTCACTAACTCGCTACGCTCGGTCGTTCGGCTGCGGCGAGCGGTGTCTCCTTTCTCAAAACCAGAAGAGTTCAGATCATACGATCCGTTGATTGATCCTTTTTGGATCTTCCACTGAGAAGCCCTGAATCGCTTTCTGCAGCTTCGTTCAGTACAACCATAAGAAAATCCATGTGAAATCGAAAAAATCGCTCAGAATGCGATACAGCGCGTTTTAGAGGGTATTTACAAAACAGTCGTTGCCTTGAGGAAATTTTGATCAAGATTGAACTCCTATCCGGATCATAGCAACAAGGCCGCTAAAAAGCGTTGAGCGGCGTTAAAAGCCGTTAAACCGTAGCTGACTACAACGAAACGGGAAAAAACGCTCAGAACGCGTTACAGAGCGTTTTAAGGCGATGTCGGAAAGAGCCATATCTCACCTGTTCTGATGTTTTTCTCAACATAAGCACTTTTAAGAGTGCTTTTAAAGATGCTATTATGCCAATGAGACAAGCGGAGGGCTTATGAGCTATCAAATTCTGACAACCACAGCGGCCAGTATTACTGACCTGAAAAAAAATCCTATGGGAACCGTAGCTGAAGGTGAAGGGGACGCTGTTGCGATCCTGAACCGAAACGAACCGGCGTTCTATTGCGTTCCACCAAAACTTTACGCCTACTATCGGGAACTCGCTGAAGATGCTGAGTTAAACGCTGTTGCTGATGAGCGCATGAAAAACCCGGAAATTGTGAAGGTTAACCTGGATGACCTATGAACTGGCTTTTGACCGTAGAGCACTGAAGGAATGGCAGAAACTCGGCCACACCATCCGTGAACAATTCAAAAAGAAACTGGCAGAACGGCTGGAAAATCCACGCGTACCCGCAGCCCGGTTACATGGTCATGCTGATCGCTATAAAATTAAACTTCGTGCATCTGGCTACAGACTTGTATATCAAGTCATTGATGAGAAAGTCGTTTTACTCGTTATTGCCGTTGGAAGAAGGGAAAGCAGCGAAGTCTATCAGATCGCAGATTTGCGCTAAGATTAATCATCAAATGATTGACTGTTTACAGTCAGAGCGAGAGCATTAAAAATTTGCAATACCTGCAAATGCAGGTATAATAAAACACAAGAAAGGGAAACAGGTTCTCTTTCATCCAGAGCCCAAAGTGGGCGGGAGGTTAAAAATGCAAAACTACGCTAAATCTGTAGCCACAGAGATTTTACGTCAACTTGGTGGTAATCGTTTTATTGTTATGACTGGTGCTAAAAGTTTTTCTTACTTTGATGAAAACGGTGAGTGTGGGTTAACTTTCCGTTTGCCGTCAAATTTTGCAATGAAAGGCATCAACTTAGTAAAAATTAAACTGGATTTTACTGATACGTACCAGGTGAAATTTTCTCGTGTACGTGGTGCTGAAGTTAAAGATATTTCAAGATTCGATAATATCTATTGTGATCAGTTAGCGCGTTTATTTACACAGGAAACAGGGTTACATACCGTGTTATAGATAAAAAGGGGCATTAAGCCCCTTTTTTAGTTATGAGGAATAATATGGATAAAGATAAGATAATTAAGAAAAACAGAGGTAATTACTCCTATGTAATCAGAACGATGGATGAAGATGGGGATACGGTTTTTCACGTCTTAAAATATGTTAAGACGATTGATAAAACTAAAAGCAGGAAAACAGTAAGAAAATTGATAATGGACGAAAAACTCAACCTGGCATCATTGATGCTTCTGGATAATGGGGTTTTGTGTGATTGTCTGACAAAAGGGGATGAAAATGCAGAATAAACCTACACCTGAAGAAGTAAAGAATGCGCGGGTTGCGGCAGGTCTTACTCTTAAAGAAGCTGCTGATATTTTTGGTTATCAACTGAATTCCTGGCAGATGAAAGAAAGTGCAGGTAAGGCCAGTCGTTCTTTATCTATTGGTGAATATCAGTATTTATTGTTATTAGCAAATATGCATCCGTCTTACAGGCTGGTAAAAAAATAACTTGCCATACCTGCAAATGCAGGTATAATAAAACACAGGAAAGGGAAACAGGTTCTCTTTCATCCGGAGCCCAAGCTGGGCGGGAGCTAAAAATGAAAGTATTAACTTTTAAAAATGATACTGTCTCTGTTGGTGATATCTTTGTATCATCATGGGGCTATGAGCAAACCAATGTAACCTTCTACCAGGTTCTTTCTGTTCACGGTAAAAAAACCGTCACCGTTCGCGAGATTCGCGCCAATTCAGAATATACCGATTCAATGGTCGGCTTTAAAACTCCCGTTTTAAATGATTTTACTGGTGAATGTTTTAAGCGTCAGATAAAAGATTTTGGTGATGAGCTGGCAATCAAAATCGAAGATTTTGAAACTGCGTATAAAACTCTACCGGAAGAAAAACATCGATTTTCTTCTTACTACTAATTAATCAGGGGGGATATTCCCCCTTTTAGTAAAGGTCTGAAAATGGAAAGAGAGTTTAGCGCAAAAGCATCATTAAACCGAAATATAAAATTTTGGTTTGAGCAATGTGGATTATCTAAAGAAAGAGTTATTCATTGTATTGATAACTGGTATGACCTTGCATACCCACCATCAGAACAGGAGAAAGTTAGAACAGGAGAAAGCAAAAAAAGAAGCAATTGAGAAGTTAATAAAGTAAAGATAAAGATGGTATCAGGTTGTGGGGCAACCTGATACCGTGACACCTGATTCTATTGCGAGGAATAAAATGTCGGAACGCATATTATCAGCAATAAATGACGTTGAAAAGGGTGGGCGTCCGGTTTTCCCTTTGATGCCATTCCATGTCTTTCCTGAGTATATGGCATTACTCAGAAAAGCACTGGAAAAAAGACACAAAAGAGAACAGATAAATAAACCGGAGGCTTTATGACAAAACATGATTTTGTGTCCTTTGTCAGTGGAGAATTGCGGCAAGGCGCTGTACGCTTTTCTCTTGCTTTTAACAGCAAAGGAGAAATTGTTCTGCACTGGACTAATAAAGCAGGAATACGAGTCTGGCGGATATTAAGTGGTAATCGTGGCAAAAAACCAAGCAAAGCTAACCTTGAAAGAATGAGTAACTTCCGGCGCTGGCTTTTTGATGCCCGTCAGGGCATGGAAGGCTACACTCAGCAACCTGAACAGAGCAACCTTAGCTGAATAGCCGAAGCCCTCCCGTATTTCGGGAGGTGCTTTCTGATATATTGCGCGGGACTGCGCTTGCGCTTCCTGCCAGACCGTTCGCGTAGCGAACCTGACGGCACTGTCCTTACCGCATTGATCGGGTTTCCGGTCGCAGACGTACGTATGTTCAGCCATGACAACATCAGCCTTTTTGCATTTTTGTTGATGCTCAAGCACTATTTATGAGCGGCGCCAGATTCACGGCGATGCAGGATAGGGCAAACGCCGCAAAATGACGTCTCTGACGCCATTCCGCAACATTTGCCCGGTGACCTACAGTCGGTTCTTGTTGGAGAATTTTATGAAAAAAGTTCAATTCAGAATTGATGAAAATCAGCATGATGATTTGCTGGATTGCCTTAAAACTCTTTATCCGGATGAACCAGCTTTAACAGTAGCTAAAGGCATGAAACTTTTAGCAAATGCTTTATTAAAAAGTAAAGCTGTCAGTAAGGATATAAATACGTTTTTTGATAATAATGATTTTATCAAAACAACGATGTACTTAACAGGTAAACAAAGGGCTGATATTGAAAGAGCTGCTAATCGTCACGGATGGACGTTATCACGAGAATGTCGTTACCGCATACAGACGACACTTGAAAATGAACTGGATTTCTTTGACCAGGAACTGCTGATGATGAATCGTTGCCGTAATTCAATTGATAAGATCGGTCGTAATTTCCATTATATCATTGTTAATGATCAGACCAGGGTTCTTGATAAAGATGGTTTCTATCAGGATGCGGAGCGTCTTACAACAGAAATTTTTAATCTTAAGAATCAGTTTGAGAATTACATTATGTTATGTAAAGGGAGAACTGTTTCAAATAAAGTGGAGATGTGATTATGGGCGTTTACGTTGATAAAGAACATCGTGTTAAACGAAAGTCATCAGAAAATGGTCGTAAGTCAGCTTTCGCTCACAAAGTCAAAAATGGTGGAAAGAACTATAGCCGCAATGTTCAGGAACGTATCAACCGCAAGGGGGCCAGTAAGGAGGTTGTTGTCAAAATATCTGGAGGTGCTATTACTCGTCAGGGGATTCGGAACAGTATTGATTATATGAGCCGTGAGTCAGAGCTACCAGTGATGAGTGAAAGCGGTCGGGTATGGACGGGTGACGAAATTCTGGAAGCTAAAGAGCACATGATAGATCGTGCTAATGATCCTCAGCATGTGATGAATGATAAAGGTAAAGAAAATAAAAAAATCACACAGAATATTGTCTTCTCGCCTCCAGTTTCAGCGAAAGTAAAGCCTGAAGATTTGCTGGAGTCTGTCAGGAAAACGATGCAGAAAAAATATCCTAATCACCGTTTTGTTCTTGGATACCACTGTGATAAGAAAGAACATCCTCACGTTCATGTTGTTTTTCGTATCCGAGATAATGACGGTAAACGCGCTGATATCAGGAAAAAAGATTTACGGGAAATTCGTACAGGTTTTTGTGAAGAGTTGAAGTTAAAAGGTTATGACGTTAAAGCGACCCATAAGCAACAGCATGGACTTAATCAGTCTGTTAAAGATGCACATAATACAGCACCAAAAAGACAGAAAGGTGTTTATGAGGTTGTTGATATTGGCTATGACCATTATCAGAACGATAAAACAAAGTCTAAGCAACATTTTATAAAGCTAAAGACTCTTAACAAGGGGGTTGAGAAAACATACTGGGGGGCTGATTTTGGGGACTTATGTTCGCGGGAAAGCGTTAAAGCAGGTGATCTTGTCAGACTGAAGAAACTTGGTCAGAAAGAAGTAAAAATCCCGGCGCTCGATAAAAATGGTGTTCAGCATGGCTGGAAAACGGTTCACAGAAATGAGTGGCAGTTAGAAAATCTGGGGGTTAAGGGCGTAGACAGAACACCTTCAGCCAGCAAAGAGCTGGTACTGAACAGCCCTGATATGCTGCTGAAGCAACAACAGCGAATGGCGCAGTTTACGCAGCAGAAAGCATCCACGTTACAGTCAGAACAGAAGCTGAAAACAGGGATTAAATTTTGGGGCTTATAAGATTTAATGTATTGATTATGCGAGAAAAATATTTATTTTAGTTCGCTTGCTCATCTTTTCACCTTAAAAACAGATCGAAATTCTGCGTTTTAGCTATCATTCGATCTATCGATCTAAAAAACAGATCTGCAAAAGATGAATATTCTGTGTTTTATTTCTTATGCGGAATAAATGAAAGTAAAATTGATTTATCAAGATCGAAAGATCTGTTTTATGTGTTGAACTTAGCATAAGTCACTTGTAGTATAAACTTCGCGCAATAGTAAAAAGTCTCTCTTCATAGGGGCGTGATTTCTCACAAGCAACCACGGTTGGCTTGTGTTTTGTCACATCTGTATATCGGGGATTGAGTATGAAAGGACAGAAACAGTTTTACCTGCTTCAGTGTTCTCCGCATTTTCATCAGTCGGTTCTGTTGCAGTTATCCCGGAGCGGTATCGCTTACTACAATCCAGTTATACGCACTTTCTATAAGAGGCGTGACTGTAGTGCATACAGGGGACAAATCATGCCAATGTTTCCCGGTTATGTATTCGTTCTTCTGGATTTTGAGGTTGTACATCCATCCTGCTTTACCCGGATGAAAAATGTTTATGGACTGGTCAGTTTTGGTGAATATCCTGCTGAAGTTCCTCTGAGTGTCATAAATGAAGTAAAAGAGCAGGAGAAGATTTTTTCGATGAATTTAAGCCTGATGAATAACTCCTGTCTGGCAAAAATACTTCTCCTTGCAGACGCTTCAAAGCGTGGACAAGTCTTTGCCGACTATGTGTGTAACAGAAAATACGACAGGTTAAAAAATGACAGCTATAAAAGGAAAGCGGAAACCGCAACGCAATGTACTCTACCTTCCTACAGAAGTTCGTGTTGAAGTTGAAAAAATTGCAATTGAAATAAGTTTCAAGAGGGGGAGGCGTATCTCTGATTCTGGTTTTGTTCAGTATCTTATTAAAAAATACAAATCTCAGGCGATGAAAGAGCTTATTCATGGGGCTGATATTCCTGACGAGTGATAGCGCCCCGGTGTTCTGAATGTGGAATATTTATGTTATCTACTTCTACTTTTCTTGCGCTTGCCATGCAATGCGCTGCCAGCGTTCATCCCGACACAACGCACGAAGTCGCCAGGGTTGAATCAGGTTTTAACCCATACGCGATTGCGGAAATAATACCAAAGGTTAAACGCAAACCTGGTGATAAAGGCGTAGTATCTTACTTTCCTGAATCAAAGGAGGCAGCACTTAAGATCGTTAAAAACATTGAATTACGGAATCATCGTTACTCTGTAGGACTTATGCAAATAACGAGTACCAATTTTGCAAAGTTTGGTACAACAGCAGAGAAAATGTTTGATCCATGCGAAAATCTTAAGGTATCAGAAAAAATACTGGTTGACTGTTATAAACGAGGTGGCGAC
>SFGN01000006.1 GCA_004556565.1 Lachnospiraceae bacterium
AACATAATGCAATAATCAGACTACACTGTAGGTTAGTCTTAAGGGTAGTATGTGGTTTGGGAAGGACATTCAATTCTTCTGTATTTTTCATTTCGTTCGACTCCTCTTTTATGTTTAAACTTATTTTATAGCATTTTCTACAGATTATCAATCGGCTTGAAAGCGGTGTAGGGCTACCTATCCTAAAACTACCCCCCGATTTTTCTGTTGTTTACACTACCATCCCTAAGGGCAATAGAAAAAGTGGAAGGAAAGTTTAAAATTAAAAAACACACAGCGACATAGAACCTGCATACAAAATTGTATGGGCAAGTATCAATATCTATATCTGGGAGGTGTGAAAATGAACAACTATCAATCTCAACGCCCTACACAGCATGCGCAGCAGCGACATTTAAGAGATGAAGCCAGAAGCAGAGACATTGGAGGAGATCTAAATGTGGTGGAAATTTGTGGATATGTAGCAAGTATGCAGCAAAAATTACAGTGACTATGTGATCAGATTTAGAGTGAATAGATAAAAGCAAGAAAAGCAGATATGAGTAATTTGATTGACATTGTAGGCAGAAATCTTTATAATATAAATGAATATTTGCTTTTTACCCAAGAGAGGAGGAAATCTATTGCGCACCGTGAATGAAGAAGCCCGCAAGGCAAAGAAAATTGAAATGATGGAAAAATGCTACGATTGCTATGCGGAGAATGGACTTACCAGTGTTGGTGTAAAAGCCATTGCGGACGCCTGCGGCTGTAATGTTGCGAGCCTGTATCAGTATTTTGAAAATCTGGATGACTTAATCATCCAATCCACCGAATACTGTATGAGTAAGGTAGAAGATGATTTTATGGCGAAAGCCCCCACAGATGTAGAGGACTTATGGCGGTTTATCGACGAGATACCCTACTGGACGGCAGAAAAACACGGCAAGAAATATCGCCTGATGTATCAGGTCTACACCCATCCGAAATACAGAGAATACGGTCAGAAGTTCTTTTCAGGTGTTGACAGGCGTTATACCGAATACGCAAAAGGCTTAGAGGGCAAGCTGGGTATTCCCTATCAAAAGCTGACGCCGCTGATATTCATTCTAATCAGAGCCTGTGTACATTACGCATTGTTTGAGGATGAGTTCTATTTGAAATCACAGATAGAAGTACTGAAAGAAACCCTCGAACTTTTTATTATGAAATACAACCCGAAAGCAAGTTTGGGTAATCTGACAGAATAAAGTGAATTCAAAAATAATCTTTTACAGGGAAGATTTAATGAGAAAACGAATTTTAAGCATAATGTTTACGTTTTGTATGGTACTTATGCTTGTACCAACAACTGCATTATTGTAATAAATAGAAAAGCCCTCTGATCCACGCATGAAAAACACGAAGGGAGGCAGAAAACATGATTTCAGATGAAATCGCATACCGGCGGTATCTTGACGGAGAGCAAAAAGCCGCCGATCTGCTGGTTGAAAAATACGGCGACGCATTGACGCTGTACATAAATGGCTATCTCAAGGATATTCACGAAGCCGAGGACTTGATGATCGAAGCATTTTCACTGATCTTTGCAAAAGAGCGTCCGATTACAGGCACGGGAGCATTTAAGGCGTACCTGTATAAAACGGCGCGAAATCTCGCCTTGCGCCACAGGAAAAAGAACAGGTGCATCTTTCTGCGTCTTGATGAATTGGGTTTTGAGCCGTGCAGCGACGTGTTGGCTGACACAGAGCTTTATCGCAGTGAGCGCCGCCGACAGCTTTATGATGCCCTTGAGAAATTGAAGGCGGAATACCGGGAAGCTCTTTATCTGATTTACTTTGAGGATATGAGTTACCGCAATGCAGCAATGATTATGCATAAAAGCGAGGGGCAGATTACAAAACTGATCTACCGTGGGAAGCAAAGCCTGAAAGCAATCTTGGAACAGGAGGGATTTACCTATGCGGACGAATGAAGAACGTGTTGGATTGGTTCATAAGCGGACGGCGGAAATAAAAAGGGAACGGAAAAAGAAGATACAGCGTGCATTGGATATGATCTGTATAGCGGCCTGCCTTATTCTCGTAGTTGGGATTGGCTTGTTTATGCCCGGATGGACGGCGGGCATTACCGGCGGTGAAGTACACCATACTTCCGGTGCGGCTAGCCTTGTTGGAAGTCACGCGGCATTGGGTTATATCCTTATGGGGCTTATGGCTTTCCTGCTTGGTGTATGTGTGACGGTGCTTTTGTACCGCCTGCACCGCAGGAATGAGAGAGAACAGCAGGAGAACTCGAACGATGAACTTTGAACTGATTGACAACTGTTTTCAAATTGCCGCGCTGATGTGTTCGGCGCTGGCGGCGATTGCGGCAGCGCTCCGGCACAAAAACCGCCGTTTTCTGATTCTCGCCCTGTTTTATATCTGTGTTTCAATGGGAACACTCTATTGGGTGCTGTACCTTTTCATTTTAGGCAGCGTACCACAGGTTTTTTATGTTTCAGAGTTTTCATGGATGGCGGCTTATCTGTTTCTGCTGTCGTTCCAAATGGTGCGGACAGACCGGATAAGTCCGTTTTTTTCCCTGACATCCCTGTTCTGCGCTCTGTTTACTGCAGTAGTTGTTCTGGCGTTTCGGATTTTCGGCCCGTCCTATTTTGTTTCTGCGGCATTTGCCGGGGTTGTGTCTGCAATAGTATATCTCGCGGTATGGCGGCTCCGGCACAGAGGCGGTGGAAGGCTGATCGACTGTTGGCTGCTGCTCTGCGTGGGATTGCAGCTTATCCTGTATATAGTGTCCGCTTTTATGCAGGAGTTTACCCACTTTAATCTATACTTTGCCGTAGATATTACACTGACATTTTCCTTTGCGGCTTTGCTGCCGCTGGCACTTCGGGAGGTGACGGGGAAATGATCTATATTGAGAATATTTTTGTTTGTCTTGCAATTCCCCTGATGCTCTGCATGCTGTTTATCGGGGGGCGTACCCGGACATTCATGCTGTTTATGACTGCCGGAATGAGTGTATGCCTGCTGTCTGCCTATGTCAACAGCTTCTTTATGGGACATTATGGCGTCAGCACCACCGTTGCCGTAATTGAGATTACGCCGGTGTGCGAGGAAGTGATGAAGCTGTTGCCGCTGCTTTTCTACATTCTGGTTTTTGAGCCAAAGGTTCGGGATTTGCCCGAAGCCGCCATTGCTCTTGCCGTAGGATTTGCCACTTTTGAAAATGTGTGCTATCTGATGGAAAACGGCGCGGAAAATTTTATGTTTCTGCTGATCCGTGGGCTTTCCGCCGGGGCACTGCATATCCTCTGCGGCATTTCTATCGGTTTTGGACTGTCTTATGTGTTCCGCCGCAAATGGCTGGCGTTTACCGGAACGGTGGGGCTGCTTGGAGCCTGTATTGTGTTCCATGCCACCTATAACCTGCTGATTACGGGTGACGGGGGCTGGCGGATTGCCGGCTATCTGTTCCCGTCTGTCCTAATTGCGCTCTTATATGCGGGAAAACTCCTGCTTCCCAGACTCAAAATTATGTTTGAATAATGCTTTGCGTGACGAGCCTCTCAATTTCTGGGGGCTCGATTTTTTGAAAATAATTTGAAGAAATTTTCATTTTTGGTGGAAGGATTTTTGATTTCGTGTCTTTTAAGAAGTAGAGGGGTTGGCATTCCCCAAAATCATAAGAAGGGAGGATTTTTGATGACTGGAAAGACAGAAACTCGGATGCGGGAGATACGAAGCAGGACACGGCAGTACCGAAAGTGGTATGAAACCCGGCGGCTTTTCAGCCTGACTTTGTGCAGCCTGTTTCTATTCGCCGCTATAGGCGTTCTTTTCAGAAGTGTACAGACCCCGGGTGCAGCGGCGGTAGCAGGTGGCTACGGTGCGGTTTTGCTGCGGGACGGCGCGGGAGCTTATGTGGTCGTTGGAATTGCCGCCTTTGCTGCGGGCGTGGCGCTGACCGTGATCTGTATCCGGCTTAAAAAGAAAAAATCTTGAAAAGGAGGTAATTATTTTGTTAAAGAAAATTAAAAGAATAGTCAGCATGCTGTTGGCGGTATGTATGATTGCGAGCTTTGTCCCACTGAACGCACATGCCATGGTGGGGGCATTGACGGAGGACTTTGTGTGGCCTACGAATCCATCAGCTATACAAGAAGCCATTTATCTAAAATACCAAGTATACTGGATTGAGAGCGAATACATTCGTATGTATTTGTTGATAGGGACCGATGCGGCGAAAGACAAGAATACCTATCTGGTGACGGTTCCTAACCTAACCAAGGCTTCTGCGAAAGAGGCCTATGACATGGTGTTCACCAAGGGTGTCTATCAGCGCCCCTATTTTATGGCGAACTCTCAGGAGATCACCTATGATAGCTGGTCGATTAAAACCGCAAATGACAACACCTGGATCGAGATCAGCTATACGTTCAAACCCTATACGCAAATTAAAAAATTGTCACAAAAGTATACCTATACCGTGACAACCAAATATTACATCGTTGGCCTGGACGAGGGTATGTACAGCGGATTCAGCGAAGCGGGCACGGTTATGGATGACGAAAACGATGAAGGTACTTACGGTATTCGTTGTGAAATGAAAGCCGGATATGAGGGCTCTGTCGGCTGGAGCGATGTACTTGACCTGAGTTTCAACACGCAGATGGTAGGTTTCAATCGGATGGGGCATGAGAAGGGTTCAACCGGGCCGGGTCTGTATATGAGTACCGCTACGGGAAGCTCTGCCGAAGGATACACCCACACCACCACCGGTATTGGTGCTGATTATAACCATGTGAAGACAAATGATCTTTCCTGGTGGAGTACACCTAGTACAGGAATGAATAGCAAGGGTACGGCTATCACCGAGGTTCTGACCAAGGGATATTCCTGGGCGAATCCTTTTACGGCCCTGTCCGACCTTTATTCTGCCTATGTATATGGTCATGATATTGATCAAACTTACTCGGTAGACTCCCTTCCGGGGTATTTTTCGGCAACAAAATCCGGAAATGTAACCCTGGAGACCCCTCTGCCCCTGATGGGCAAGGAGCGTACCGAAATACACGGAAGCACACTTTGGGGATTCCGTGGACTTCGTGCGATGGATGGGGATAGCTTCACGCCCACTGACAACTTTACACCGGTGAGTATTTCGGCAAAACGCCTGGGCATTTTCAAGGACGGAAGCGGCGGTTACAAGGCGATTCCTATTGAAAGTGACAGCGCATATATTCTGGCAGTACAGCTGAATGGTCAGCCGGTAGCGGTGATACGAGGCAATTTCGAGGAAAAGGACGATAGATATGTTTTCTCCTCTCCTGCAGCGCTGTCCACCTCCATCACGGCGGTCTGGTCTGCTTCTAAGGGCAGTTTTTCCGTGGGAAAGGACGGCAGTGTAGAGCTTAGCGGTGTTGGACTGAACGCACCTTCCTTTAAGTTCTACCAGGATAATGGTGGGAATGGACTGTCCATGCAACCCGGAGAGAACGGTCTGGAGGCGACGATTACGCCTGCGTCCAATTCCGCTGTCATGGCGATCGACATTCCGGGTACTACGATAAAGCTCGAAGGAGCGGTAATCAAGCCGAACGGAGACATCAGCTTTACAGGTCAGTCGGAATTCTCGCTGTTTAAGGGCGCAGATTTTAAGATGGAAGAGCTTGGCTATGGGATGAAAAACGGCAGTTTCAAGATCAACGGTATCCGTGCCACCGGCAGCATCGAGTCCACAGAGATGATAGGTCTGGAGATGGGCAGTCTGAAGGGTGAGATCAACACCTTCAAGAACTACTACCATTTCACGTTGAACCTGAACGTGTTCGATTTGTTTAAGGCGGATGCGGAGCTGGAGTTGATGAAATCAAAGCTGACAGGAAGCCTAATGCCGAACAAGCTGTATTTCTATGTGGGATCTGAAGTGGCAAAAATCCCTCTGGTGCCTCCGGTTGTTGTAGCGAACATATCCGGTGCAGGCGGTGGCTTTAATAATCTGACCAAAACCCTGAACCGCGACTTTTTCGCCATTCCGCCCATCAACCTCACCATCACAGGAACAGGCGATGTTCTGCACACGCTTGAGGCAACGGCGAGCTATACGTTTGGTCCTGCTTACTATAAGATGGAAGCAACGGATGTGAATATAAAATTCCTGAAGAAGCTGAATCTGATCGACGAATTTTCCATCTATGAGGGCGTGCAGGGCGAAACTCGAAGCTACAAAGGCACGAATTATACAGGACTCAGCGCCTTAGGCGGGGTCAGCGTGCATATTGGTGTTCCACAGAAATCCAAGGTGTTCCAGGCGGGCGGTGAAGTCAACGCCAGCGTTTTTGGCGGCATGGATAGCTATAAGAACCCGAAAAAGGTATATGTAGTAGCTGATATGAACGGCGGTGTAAATGGAAGCGTACATATTCCAAAGGGTGTGAAAATAATTGGCGGCAAGAAGATTGCATCGACCTCACTTGCTTTCTATCTCGGGGCAAGCAGTGTTGTGAATGTCAGAGGTACGGACTTCGAAGGTGCGGTAGAATCCGCATTTAAGAACTTCAGGATTTACGGCGGCGCAATGAAAGAGGCAGACTGGGCAATTGCAGCATGGCGTGCGTACTATATCTTCCCGGAAAACGATGCCGGATTTACCATAAAGGGATTCTGGAGCAATCTGCCGGAGTGGAACTGGGAAGATCACATATCGACCAGCTACAGTGCGTACACCGCTGAGGAAGATGGCGCACTTGCACTTACGGTCTTAAGTATGGAGCCGCTGGAGGCCGCTGTAACGGAAAACGAAGAGGTCGACGTCATCTCTGCGTTTAGCAGCGACTACACCAAAACCGTTACATTAGAGGCAAATGAAGGACAGTCACTTCCTGATGACGCTACTGTCCTGCTGATGGTGACACCTGCCGATGGCACGGATATTGATGCTTTTGCGGAAAGTCTGACGGTTTCCAAAGACAGTCAGCCTATCGCCTTGACATGGCCGGAATATAACGAGAATGATGAAATCATCAATGAATCTTCGATGAATGCAATGGTGACCACCAATGGCAACGACAAAGACTGTCTGATGATTGGTTTGGGCAAGAATGCTTCTGCAGGAGATTCCTGGACTGTAACAAGCAGCGCTGCGGATTTTAATGCTAGTCTGAATGCATCCATGCCATTTGACAGTCTCGATATTAGTCTGAACGGCTACGAATTAAGCGGAAAAGTAGAGAGTGCCAGTGATGCGGATTATGTTCTTGCAACCTATTTCGGCAGCGAAAGCGGAGCGACGGAATACATAATCGAGCACACAGAAATCACAGATCCCGACAATATTTCCGTGACAATTCCGAATGAAGGCACTATGCTTCCGACAGGCAATTACTACGTGACCACAAGCCTCCTGAGCAAGGCTATAATTGAGGTCGAGGATGAAGAGGGCAACATCACGGAGGAGGAGATCCTGCTCCCTGTTGATACGGCGGAACTGGGGTCTGTTTCCTATACCAACACCGAGCAGCCTGAGGCTCCGAATTCAGTTGCAATCACACCAATCGGTAATGAAATCATGAACGCTTCCTGGAGCGAGGTTGAGAATGCCGACGGTTACAAGGTTACGATTTACCAGGAGCAGGATGGAACTTACGCAGACACCGGCAGGGGCTATTCTTACGACGCAGAGGATATCAAGAACGGCAAGATTAATGGTATCGCTTATGATGAGGCATCTCAGACCTTCACCCTTGATATGGCTCTTACGGTAGGCGGAGAGGATATCGACGAGAATGGGGAAATTCAAGGCGATTCGACGTTACTTGAGGCAGACAAAAACTATAAAATTGGCGTGCAGGCATACAAGTATCTGACGGAAGATGGAGAAAAGATTGAGAATTCACAGGTTTATAGTGAAGAAACCCTTTCAAATGATTCCTATCTGCCGGCTTATACGCCTATTGACATCAACGTAATCCTTAAAACCCTGAAGGGAAGCGGACCTTCTTCCAAATTTGTTGAGCATACTATTACGGAAGAAGATGGTGTATTCAACTGCGTTACAGGAGGAGGCGACAACTACACCTGGTATCTGACGCCTTCCTGCCCGGATGAAGAAAATATCACCTTCACCGTAACAAGGATGGACACTGGTGAGACATATACCCCGGGCTACAGTGGAGAGTTTTATATTGATAACGAAGAAATCATTGGTTCAGTGATGTTCAAGATTGATGCAGTGGTGGATAAAGGCACCTACACCGACATCACAACAAAATATCTGCTGATGCAGAAGGATGATACCGCTCCTATGTTCAGTCTGGACGAGACGGTGGTATTTGCCGATCCGGAAACCGGAGAATATACCATAACCGGTTTGACGGAACCGAATATGAAGGTTTGTTTGAATGAAGAGGACTACTACGGTAATCCGATAGAAGTTGCAACCGCAGACGAAACCGGAAAATTCTCCTATACCGGCATGCTTGAGTTGACCACTGAAATACCGGTATATGATGAAGAAGGAAACATTCTGGTTGATGAAAACGACATGCCGATTATGGAAACGGTGCAAAATGAATTAAGCGATATAGTTTCTCTGCTTGCGGTAGATGACAACGAAAACCGATCTGCCGTAGAGAGCGTCAGCGTCACAGTGATGTGGGAAGCTGAAGAATATACCCTAACGCTGAACACCAATGGCGGAACCATTAGCAGCGGAAAGGAATTGACCAGCTACACCGTCGGGCAGGGAGCACTGCTTCCGAACGAGGACAATATAACTCGTGCAGGCTACACGTTCAAGGGCTGGTATGACAATAAAGACTTAACGGGAGACCCTGTTATATCAATCAGTACGTCCGATACCGGCGAGAAGAGTTATTGGGCGAAGTGGGAAGCAAAAACCTACACTGTGGACTTCGATACCGACGGAGGCACGGAAATTGACTCGAAGACAACTGTGGAGTGGGATGATGCAGTCCTTGACGGTGTTGAGAATCCGACAAGAAGTGACTATCGGTTTGTCGGCTGGAAGTGCGGAAATAAAACTGTTACGGCAGAAACTACTTACGGTGAGCTCGTCTCTGATGATACGGTTACAAGTGTGACACTTGTTGCACAGTGGAAAGATCCTAACGCACCTGAAGAGGCAGATAAAACTGAACTTAAGAAAGTGATTGCAAAAGCAGAGGCACTGGATGCATCATTGTATACGAAAGATAGTTTTGCGAAAGTTACTGCAGAGCTTGAGAATGCAATAGACGTGGATGAGAATGAGGATGCAACACAGGAGGAAGTGGACGAAGCTGTAAGCGCACTGGAAGAGGCAATCAGCAAGCTGGTGAAAAAATCAATAGAACTTCCATTTATAGATACGCCGAAAGATGCATGGTATCGTGAAGCGGTTGAGTATGTATATGAGCGAGGGCTGATGACCGGTAAAAGTGAAACTATATTTGCACCGGATGAGAACCTCGCACGTGCACAGTTTGCAGTAATTCTTCATAGAATGAATGGCGCACCGGAGATGGAATTTGAGGCAAGATTCCCGGATGTAGCAACAGGTATCTGGTATACGGATGCAATTCTTTGGGCGAGCGATAAGCGAATTGTAACCGGATATACCAATACAGGATGCTTTGGCCCGGCTGACAATATCAATCGTGAGCAGATGGCAACCATGATGTACCGCTATGCAATCTTCAAAGGATATGATGTAAGTAAGAAGGCGGATTTCTCAGATTATGGGGATGCCGGAAAGGTTAGTGGTTATGCAGATGAAGCAATGCAGTGGGCTGTAGGCAGTGGAATTATTTCCGGTAAAAATTACGGAACAGTTCTTGATCCACAGGGTAATGCTACTCGTGCAGAATGTGCAACCATAATGATGAGATTTTTGAAACTATATGAATAAATTACTTTGGGGCTGTCGGGAAATGAGCAGTCCTAAAGAGGGGAGAGATGTGACTCGTATGAGTCACGTCTCCCCCCTGAATAATTGAATTTTTCAGTGCTTTATGTTAATCCGATTTACATTGATGGAAAAATTAATAATGCAGAAGAACACATTTATGTGAAAAATTCGAGAGGGAAGGGAAATAATGATAGGAGCAGGACACATTTTTTTCACAATTAATTAGCACTCAACGCTTGACAGTGCTAACAATAAGTGTTATATTACAGATAGAACAAAGGAAGGGAAAAAGATAACAGGAATTACATTTAGAAATTATCTTTAAAATCAGATTCCGATGTTCAGTAACAACAACACTTCGGATTTCTCCGATGGTGCTGGAATAATTTTATATGTCTTTTGAATTGAAAGGGGATATGACTTATGATGATGCCTAGTATTTTTGGAGAAAACTTATTTGATGATTTTGTGGAAACATTTGCTTTTCCGACATTTTCAGATGTGGACAGAAAGCTGTATGGAAAGAACGCGCCGAACCTGATGAAGACAGATGTCAAAGAGAAAGAAGACGGTTATGAAGTTGATATGGACCTGCCGGGATTCAAGAAAGATGAGATCAAGATGCAGCTTAAGAAAGGTTATCTGACTGTCAGCGCAGCGAAAAGCCTGGATAAGGACGAGAAGAATGAAGACGGAAAATATGTAAGGCGTGAGCGTTATGCCGGCGGTATGAGCCGCAGCTTCTATGTGGGAGAACATATTAAGGAGGAAGATATCCATCCGAAGTATGAGAATGGCATCCTGTCATTCAGTCTTCCGAAGAAAGATAAGAAGGCAGTCGAAGAGAAGAATCATTTCATCTCTATTGAGGGATAATGCTTCATGATAAGGTAAGACATACCCCGCAGGCGGAATCCTGCGGGGTGTTTTGCTACCAAAGGCTACAAAAAGGAAGCGGCTGTGTCCGTTGCAGCGCATCGGACACAGCCGCTTCCTTTTTTGAAATCTTTCCCTTATCCTGAAGGAACTGCCTCAGGCTGCTCCTTCAAGGATAGAATCTTATATCACAGCGATAAAAGTTATATTAAAAATTATATTTTATTCAGTGATTTCAGTGAATCTGCTGATGATGGTCGCACATTCTGCACGGCTCGTATTACCCTGCGGTTCAAGAATCTTCGGTTCTTCTCCCTTACCGCTGATAATGCCTTTGGCTGTGCACCATTTCATTCCGTCTACTGCGAATACCTGGACTTTGTTTCCGTCCGGGAAGCTGCTGAGATCTTTTGCATCTGTCACATCCATCTCTTTATATTTCGCATATCTGTACATCATCGTTGCCATCTGCTCGCGGGTGATATTGTCGGATGGTCCGAATTTTCCTGTATCAGAATAGCCGGTTACGATACCGTTCTTTGCTGCCCAGAGGACTGCATTTGTGTACCAGATATTATTTTCAACATCCGGGAACTGTGCGGTATATTCGATCTTCGGCTCACCCTCCATACGGTAAAGAATTATTGCGAACTGAGCCCTTGCGAGATTCTGTCCGGGTCCGAAAACGGTATCTTCCAGGCCGGTCATAAGTTTTTTTACATATACATCATATACATAATCATAGAACCAGTCTCCCTCTGAAACATCTGTATATGGAAGTTCAACTGTCGGTTCAGGCTCATCCTCTGCCGGTACAAGTGCTTTTTCTGCCTCTGTCAATGCAGACAGTGCATCGGCAATGCTCTTTTCTGTTGCATTTTTGTCCGCGAGAACGGCCTTTGCATCGGCAAGTGCTTTTGAAAAATCACTCCAGGAATCTTCTGTGTATTCAGCTTCCTGTTTCTTCTCGGCTTCGGCAACGGCATTCTGAAGAGCGGTCTTATCCGGCTCTGTCGGTTCAGTTACCTCTTCAGAGGATACCAGGATATCCACAATATTAGGAATGTTTTCTTCCCATGTAATTTTAACATCAAGGATCGTGTCGTTTCCGGCAGAAAGAACACAGATGGTATCGTCAAGTGTGCCGAGTTCTTTCCATGTGTCAGGGCTGGACAGGGTTCTTACTGATACGGCTGCACCGGAATTGCCTCTCTGGATGATTTTTACGGTATTCAGAGATTCCTCTTCGGATATATGATAAATCAGTTCGCTGTCTGCCTTTGTCGGAACATACATAGTCGCCAGATTCTTGTCTGTCATATAGCTGTATTTGGTGTCAAATGATTCGCCCGGGCCTTCATAGGTCGGATTATTTTCTGTCGGCATATATGCGCCGTCATTGATTTCAAGCTCCTGGAAACGAATCCATTTGTCGGCTCCGACTTTCGTTCTGGTGATTTCAAACTTCAGGTATCTTGCCTTCTTATTGAGGTCTGATACTTTTTCAGTGTTATAGGAAATCTCATGGTTTGTCAGTACATCGCCGATTTCATCTTCGTTAGCCGCCTCACCATCATTATCACTGTCCTGATTACCAAGGTACATGATATCTTCCCATGTGGTTCCGTCCGTGGAAACTGAGAATTTCGCATGTCTCGGATAATCCCATTCACTGTCTGTACATACGACTTTGAATGAATCCAGTTCGATTTCCGCACCGAGGTCATATATAAAATATGTTCCTACTATCTGTGACCCCTGGAACTGACAGTTCGTTGTCCAGTCTCCGTCAAATAATGCCGCTTCATCGGAAACAGTGGAATAATTATGAGCATACAGGGACTTGCCATATAATTCGGATGTTGTAACAGTGAAGTCGGTGATGTCAAATGTGATTGCTGTATCTGTTTTATTAATCAGGCGGATGTATCTTGCGTTCCCAATGTATCCTGTTTCATCCGGAGAGTTCCACTCATGGCTGTTCTCTGATGTCTGAAGTGTAAGCTTATCAGTAGTTATATCGCAGGTGACCTCATCGATTTCGTGGATACGGTCAAGCTTCAGACCGATGTATTCGCCTGATGCCAGGGTGATGCCGGAAGCTGCGTCGATGGAGTTCGTATCAATTCCGTAAGAAGCCGGAAGTTCCCGGTATGCCTCTACATTTGTGTATACCTGTCCGCTTGCTTCTTTTTCCAGAATCAGAGTGAATTCACGCATGGACGGCCATTTGTTGCCTGTTCCCACAGAGGTACAGATATAACGGACTCCTACGACATTCTGGAGCTCAATGTCATTTACAATGACATGTTCCTGATAATTGCTGTAAATGTCTCCGTTTACGTCAAGCCATGTGCTTCCGTCGGTCGTGTACTGGAGTTTTGCATTTCCAAAGGTATCCTGTCCTTTTCCGGAAGCGCTGCTTCCGTTAAGCACATCAATTCCGTAAACGGTAACCGGACGGCTGATATTGACCTGATAATACTGGCCTGCCGCCTCATATCCGTTGTACCATGCATGTGTGCCCGTGTCGCCGTCAATAATATTTGCCACAGTACCCTCGTAAAAACCGGTAAGGTTTGTAGAAGCTGTCAGGGTTGCTGCCGGTTCTGAATCGTCTGTATTGAATGCATAAGCATTGATTTCATCAGAAATAGCGGATTCAATTGTTTCTGCCAGCGGAACCAGATGGGTAGAACCCGGCTGTGCATAGAAGTTGGAGGATAATCCTTTACGGACATGCGTTTTGCTGTCCGTATAAGCCGAATTTCCGTTCATGAAATAGCTGACAGCATCCGAGTTTTCCTCGTTTTCCAGTGCGATTGCAGCCTGGATATAATTTTTAATTGCGGTTGCCAGGTCTTTAAGGGATCCTGTGAACGGCAGAAGTTCTTCTTTCAGGTTTTCATTTTTGCTTTTTGCCTGGAATCCGTCACAGGCATCAATGATTACATCCATCTCAGCAGCCAGAGACGTGCCGATTTCCGTAATGGACTCGCTGCTTGCCAGTGCTGTTTTGAATTCAGAAATCATCGGCTGCAATTCTTCGGACTCTGCCAGTACCAGGCCGTGTCCGTTTGGCTGCGGGTTGGACATGTGTTTTGCCAGGGTATGTAATTCTTCTGAAGCATCCGCATCGATATAATCAAAGCTGTCTGCCCAGCTCTGGTCATCATCAAAATCTTTTACATTCCATGCATAGTCGGCTACTGCGAAAATCGCAACCTTGGAAGCTTCTGCTTCCTGCATCGGGTTTGTAACGACACCGCCCAGGTCGGTGATCGTGATATCTGTCTGAAGAAGGCTTCCTTTTCCCATCATCAGGCGCTGGCCGTTGATGTCATTTACCGGCCAGTTGAGCCAGAACAGAGGGCTTCTTCTATCTTCGCCGGAGGTGGTGTTATATCTCTTGAAATGATCAAGTGTTTTCTGTTCAACCGGCTGGCATACTGCCTCGCCTGTCCAGAAGATCTGTACATCATCCGGGAAGTTTGCGTCATAATCATTCAGTTCGGCATAGCTTCCCTGCCAGGAGTGATTATATCCTGCCGGGCAGAATACGGTGTCATATACATCGCCTTTTGCTTTTGCCCAATCGGAAACGGCAGTCATAACCTGAATGACAGCGTTGCGGTCCAGACTTCCTACGTCATCACCCAGGACTCCGAACTGGCGTACTCCGACGCTGTAGAGCTGCTCGAATTTTGCCAGAAGGGATGCGGTTTCTCCCTCAACATCACTTGCGTTGAATCCGCCCATAAACGGATGTGCTGTCCAGACGAAACGGCATTTTACACTGTTTCCGACTTCGACCATCTCTTTGATCGCGTTGATCTCTTCTTCCGGATACAGTTCTCTCCACTTGGATGTGTGGTAAGGGTCATCCTTTGGTGCGAAAATATAAGATGTCATCTTAAAGTCACCGCCGAATTTCATCAGGGACATCCTGTCTTCGTTGGACCACGGGATTCCATAGTATCCTTCGATAAATCCGCGGATATTGGTATCTGCATAATCTTTGATCGTCAGGTTACGGATCGTTTTGTTTTCAATCTGGTTGAAAATGTGTTTTAATGATGTGATTCCGTAAAATGCGGCATCTGTGTCTGCACCGAGTACGACGATCTCATCTTCTGCGGCAATCACATAGTGCCCGCCGTAGTTAGCAAATACAGTAGTATCAATTGATGAATAATTGTCTTTCACATACTGATCCACATATTCATCGGAACCATAAATTCCGATCAGGAAATTTGTTTTTCCTGATTGTGCGGCAGCAGATGCTGTGCCGGTGATGCCCTGCAGGGCGAGAACCTCGCTCATACGGGTTTTGGTCACATCATCGATGCCGGATTCGTAAACAATGTTTATGGAATCGCTGATCTGAAATTCACCGTCCTGATAAGTGATCTCGTGGGGAGTCGGGTAAATTTCATATTCGGCAGCTTCTGTTGTACCAGCCGCCAAAATGGTGCCTGCCCCGCCAAGAGGCAGTGCGGTTACTGCCATTGCAAGACACACAACAGCAGCAAGGAATCTCTTCCTTAAAGTTTTCATAAAACTTCCTCCTTTTCTTTTTTTGATTAACCCGGCACGCAGGCCGGTTGCATAATTTATAGTAACATGTTTATTTTGAAAATGCATCTGGATTTTAAGGGGAAGGAAAGTTTCTTTTCGGAGAATAGCAGGCAGAAATTGAAGATTGTTAAATGTGGACAGATGTAATCCTTGAAAGAAAGCGTTTAATCCTTTATGATTAAGTCTAATTACAGATAAAATGAAGCAGTTTAAGATTAATTACGGATGAAATGAAGGAGTGCGGGCATGAGAAATTTCCAGATTACACATTGGTGTCATGAGGTTATCCGCTCCCAGGTGCCGGGAGGCGGATTTTATATAGACGCTACCATGGGAAAAGGGAAGGATACGGAGTTTTTATGTGAACTGGCAGGTGACAGCGGGCATGTGCTGGCATTTGATATTCAGCAGGAAGCGGTCCGGATGACGGAGTCCCTGCTGAAACAAAGAGGATTTGCCGAAAGGGCAGAGCTGATTTTGGACGGGCATGAGAATATGGGATTATATGTGAAAGAAGAAAGTGCAGATGCCATCTGCTTTAATTTCGGGTATCTGCCGGGCGGAAGTCACAAGATTGCGACATCAGCCGATACGAGCCTTGCGGCAGTCACTCAGGGACTTAGGATATTAAAGCACGGAGGGATGATGAGTCTGTGCATTTACAGCGGCGGGGATACGGGATTTGAAGAAAAGGAGAAGCTTCTGGCATACCTGAAAACATTGCCGCCGAAAGAATATACGGTAATTGTAAATCAATACTATAACCGGGAAAATAATCCGCCAATGCCTGTGTTTATATTCAAAAATTGATTCAGATGCCGCAGAAGCCTGCGGAGGGCGGGAATTGCCCAAGACGGGGACAAAATGGCATGCCGCGCGCATTGCCATGCTGCTCCCTTTTTTAAGTTGTCATAAATTCAAAGGTCAGTTATAATTATAATAGGTGTGGATGTCCCCGCTTTTAAGAAATACACAGGGGACATAAAGGGGGAGACGTTTATGAAATTAAGACGTTTATTATGTGGATTTTTATCTGCTGCAATTCTGGCAGTCCAACCGGGGGCTATTGTTATGGCAGACGATACTGAAGAAGAGATACAGTCTGAGGCTGAAGCCAGAAAACAGGCGATTTATGACACGGCACCGGAATCAAACGGTATTGAGGGCTGGCCTCAGGGACCGAATGTATATGCGGCATCGGCGGTGGTCATGGATATGGATACCGGAGCGGTCTTGTATGAAAAGAAGGTGGATGAACGTCATTATCCTGCCAGCATTACAAAGCTCTTAACAGTACTTGTGGCACTGGAAAATATGGAGCTGACAGATACGGTTCTGTTTTCGCAGGCCAGCGTGGATTTCCTGAATTATGACGATGCACAGATCGGCATGAAGCCGGGGGAAGAGCTTTCCATGGAGGATTCGCTTTATGCCGTGCTTCTGGCATCGGCAAACGAGGTGTCTTATGCCGTGGCGGAGAGTACGGGGATTGCTCTCGGCGGGACATATGAGACTTTTATTGAAATGATGAACCATCGGTCACAGGAGCTTGGATGCACAGGTTCACATTGGGTGAATCCGAACGGTCTTCATGATGATGATCATTATACAACAGCGTATGATATGGCACTGATCGCCTCGGCGGTTTATCAGGAGGAAGAGTTCCGAAACATCATGAAGACGTTGGAATACCGGATCGGGTTTACGAATCTGACGCAGGAGGAACGTGTTTTCCAGCAGAATCATAAAATGCTCTGGCCGGAAAACTACTATTATTATGAGTATTGTACCGGTGGTAAAACCGGATATACCGATCAATCCGGCACGACGCTTGTGACGATGGCGGAAAACGGAGGAATGCGGCTTGTCGCTGTCGTGCTTCAGGATTATGGCGTAGATGCTTATACGGATACGCGGGCGATGTTTGATTATGCATTTGCGAATTTTTCAAAAGCAGCTGTTCCGGTCGAAGAAACTTCAGAACAGATCAAACGTTTCGTGCAAGATGAGGCTTATGTTGACCTTCCGGCGGGCGTGTCATTTTCCCAGCTGGAACAGCAGATAGAACAGTCGGGCAGTGTGGCTGCGGACAGAGGCATTGTCAAATATCTGTATCAGGGACAATTACTGGGTAAGGCGGAAGTTGTTCTGGATGTAGTACATTTTAATAAGGCGGCAGCAAAAGAAGAAAAGAAAGCCGCGGGAACGCTTACGGATGAAAATAATAAAGCAGACACTTCAAAAATCGTGAAAGTGCTCATCATGGTTTTGACTGTGATTGTTTTGTTGTTTTTTATATATTTTCTGTATGTACGGTACAGAAGGGAACAGATGAGAAAACGCAGAAATGCCCGGAGAAGGGCAGCAAGGGAAAGGAAGGAAAAAGAGTATGACTAAAACGCACACAGTACGCAAATTTATCAGTCTTTGTCTGTGTATTTGTATGTTGTTTTCACAGACAGGGACTGTAAGTGCACAGGAACCGGATCCAGATGAGGTGCACATCGATCTTCTTGATTACGGTGCAGACCCGACCGGGATCGAAGACAGTACCGTTGCCGTGCAGAAAGCACTGGAGGCGGCAAAGGAAGCGGAAGAGAACGGCACGAAGAATGTAGTGTTGGATATCCCAAATGGAGAGTACCATATTTATAAAGATCATGCTTGGCAAAGGGAATACCACACCTCAAATACAAACAGTATTGAAAATCCGGTCAAGACAATAGGAATCCTGATTGAGGAACATGAGAATCTGACGGTCAACGGCAACGGCTCTCTGTTCATGATGCATGGCAATATGATGGCGCTTGCAGTCGTAGATTCAAAGAATGTTACGCTGAAGGATTTTTCGTGGGATTTCGGTGTTCCGACTGTATCGGAAATGACAATAGTGGGATTGGGAACGGAAAACGGAGCACAGTATACAGATTTCTATATCCCGCCATGCTTCCCGTATGAGATTTCAGGGAACACGATCCGCTGGCTCAGCGAAAAGAGCCCGTATACGGGAGAGTATTACTGGACGCAGACAGGCGTCCACAGTCCGTCTTATGCGGTAGTGGTGCATTTCCCCGATGATGAAATGACAAGGAACTACGGTATGGACGCGTCTCCGTTCAACAATGTATCTTCTATCCGTACACTGGAGGATGGCATTGTAAGGATCATGTATAATTCATCAAGACCTTCCATGTATAAGATGGGGACATTGCTTGAGCTGAACGGCAATGCACACCGGGAGACGGCAGGAGCATTTACATGGGAAAGTGAAAATGTGCTTGCCGAAGGTGTTAATGTACATTTTATGCACGGCTTTGGCTGGCTGATTCAGATGAGCAAAGATGTAATCTACAGAAATTGTAACTTTATGCCGAGAGAGAATTCGGGGCATAAAACAGTAAGCTTTGCTGATGTTATCCATGCTTCAGGCGCGGCGGGGGAAATTACGGTCGAAGGATGTAATTTTTCCAATTCTCATGATGATCCGATTAACATCCACGGAACCTTTACACGGGTAGAGCAGAGGGTGGATGACAACACTCTGGTACTGAAGTATATCCATAACCAGCAGGGCGGTTTCCCGCAGTATCACGTTGGGGATAAAGTTCAGTTTTTTACAAGAGACACTCTGGAATCTACAGACAGCGAGACTCAGTATACGGTTGCCGAAGTTGTTTCCGATCCGGGAGAGGACGGCAATGATCTCAGGACGATGAAGATCCGTTTTGAGGAAACACTTCCGGCCAACTTAAGTGACATGGTTTCCGGACAGCCGAAATATGTGGCGGAAAATGTGACATATGCTCCGGCGGTCACGATCAGAAACAATACATTTAAGAATGTGCCGACAAGAGGTATCCTGTGTACGACCAGAAAAAAGGTGGTTATTGAGGATAATACCTTCCTTAACATGTCAATGGCGACTATTTATCTGTCAAATGATTCCGATAACTGGTATGAGTCTGGTCCGATCCGCGACATGACGATTAAGAACAATACCTTTTATATTAAGAGTATTGGTGATACATACTGGGATTACACATCCGCGATTTATGTGAACCCGATCACGTTGGGAGGCAGGCTTCCGTCTGCGGATAACCCGATCCATAAGAACATCACGATTGAAGGTAATACCTTCTACATGGACAGTGATGCGGTCGTAAAAGCGGCGAGTGTGGAAAACCTTAGCATTAAGAATAATAAGATTCTGCGTATGAATCCGGATATTGAGATTACTCTGGCATCTGATTCGCAAAGCATGAATCCCGGGGACAGCCTGAAGCTGAGTACTGACGTATCGGGAAGCGTGAATACGAAGACTCTGAACAGGAGCAATACAATACCCGGGGTCTATGAATTTACAGCCTGCAAAAATGTGGTGATTGAAGGAAATACTTATGACGACGGCCTGATTAAAACGGCGTATTATGAAAACATGCCGCAGAGCAATATTGTAAACAGTGATGAAGAAATTTCACTTGTGACAAGTAAATATTCTACAGGCAATGTGCCTGTTCTGAATCCGGCGGAAACCATATGTTATGCAAGCAGCGATCCGTCCGTCATTTCGGTGGACGGTGTCGGGAACATGACCGCAAAAGTGGCAGGAACGGCAGACATATATGCATATTATGTGTGGGACGGAACTGTTATCAGGTCGAATGTGATCCGCATGACTGTATCCGGAACGGCATCTCCTGTTGAGTCTGTGGAAATTACAAGCCCGGATGTGGAATATGCAGTGCTTCAGGGCGCAGGCAGGATTGTGGGGCTTAAGGCGGCTGTGACCCCGTCAGGGGAAGCGGTAACATGGTCTGTATCTGATTTCCTGACGGATGGCGCGACCGATGTGGCATCGGTTTCGGCGGGCGGTGTTGTGACCGCGGCGAAGAACGGTATTGTCTGGGCAACGGCATCTGCAGGCGGAAAGTCTGACCGGATCCCTGTTATTGTACAGCTTCCGGAAACAGAAGGATTGGGGAATGGGTTCTCTATTGTAAACGAAAATAAAGAAAAGTATACCCTGGCGGATACGGGTATTACGATCACGATGCAGGCAGGGGATCTGTACCAGAATTATAATTCGAATAATGTAAAGAATATGGTTCTTTATACGATCCCGTCATCAATATCAAAAACGGATATGCGTACGGTGGTAAAGGTTGACGGGCTTCCGGTTAAAGAAAACGGGCAGTGGGATACTGCAAGCTTTGTCCTTCATAAAGATGACGATAATTATATTACCATTGGAAAGAAATCACACTTTGACGGGTTCGCCACTGTAACGGAGCAAAATGCTGCTGCGTCAGAGACCGGAGAGTCAGGTACGAATAATAACAGCGTAACAAGCGCTTACCTTGGATTTGAAGTGTCCGGCGATACGGTAAAATTTGCATATAAAGCGTCCGGTGGCTCCTGGACGGAATTGCCGCAGACAGCGGCAAGAAGTATTATCGGTGATGATTACAGGATCGGTTTTGCCGCATGGGAGACAAATCCCAGGGGCAATCAGGTGACCTTCTCCGATTTCCAGATTGGCAAGGCAAGTACTTCAACGTGGGAGAGCCTCGAGGCGGCGGATGCAATTGTCATGGGTAAATGTACCAGCGTGCCGCCGACAGCTGGCAATATATCGCTGACAGCGCAGGGGCAAAAGGCGACGGTTACTTATGATTATGCAGATGCGGACAGTCACGGTGAGGGCGCGTCACGTTATTTATGGACCTGGCAGGAAAACGGCACGATAATGACTAAGGTTACAGACACTGCTGAATTTACCGTACCGGCAGCAGGAAAGCTCACCTGTTCCGTGTATCCGGTTGATTCGGTCGGAACGCCGGGGACGCCGGGAGCTGCGGAAATAACGATTGCGGAAGGCTCGTTGTCAGGACTTACAAGCCTGAGGATCAACGGTACGGAGCTTTACAAGGAAGGCAGCAGGGACTATGAGGCGATTATCCCGGCGGATATCACAAAGGTAGAGCTTGCCTATACAGGATCGGTATCCGGAATGAAGTTAAACGGAAAAGCAGTTACGGGATCGATTTTATCAGTAAAAGATAAAGATGTGATTGCATTAACAAGCGGAAGCAAGATTTATACCATAACGATTAAAGCGGCAGAGAGCAGTGATACTTCCCTCGAAAAGATTTCCATGAGTGATATCGGTTTTGAAACGGCTGATTTCACGGAGGAGGCTTTCTGGACGACCAAGAAGAAATCTTCTTCAATAGAAGTTACGGCAGGAGAAAATGTCGGCGGGGTACAGGTGCTTGCAGGTGATTTCCGTACGCCGATTACGCTGACAAAAGCAGGAAATGTTTACAGCGGAAAGGTTGATTTTTCCATCGGGCAGAATACGTATTATGTACAGGCCGTCGGCAAGGATGGCGTTACCATAAAACAGTATATGGTAATTGTCGTATATAATCCGGATGTGGAAATTTCCGTAACGGATATCAAAGTAAACGGGAAAAGTCTTGCCGGGTTTGACCCGGATGTCACAGAGTACGCGGCGGAACTGACAGAAAATGAAGACAGAATTAAGGTTGAGGTAACGACAGAAAATGCAGTCTGCATCAGAATCAATGATATGTCAGCGGCCGGAAAGGTTATGGAGGCAGATGCGGAGGAAGGCACAAATAATATCCAGATCATAGTGAAGGCGGCAGACGGCATTACAAAGAAAGTCTATAATATTGAAGCGGTAGTACCGGTTCAGGACAACACGGAGCTTTTCGATCTTTCAGTGGACGGGGAGGAAATCCTTGAAAAATTTGATGCAGATAATAAAGTGACGGTCAATATTTCCGATGATGCTGCGGGTCTTGTGATCCGGGCAAAGGATTCTCAGGCTGAAATTAAGGCGGTAAGCGGTAAGAAGAGCAAGACTGCGAAAGGCATCCTTAAGGCAGATCTGAATATATACAGGCAGACGCCTTCTGTTGAAGTTACGGTCACGGCGCGTGATGGTGTGACGAAGGAGACATATACCATTGATCTCCGGAAGGTCGTATGGCTGTCGGATCTTGAATGGGAAAGCGCAACGATCGGATGGGATGCGGTTCAGGTTCAGAAAGACAGTGCTGTTGAAGGAACACCGATCCGTCTTGTCGATGCTGACGGGAATGTAGTGACATTTGAAAAAGGTATCGGCACACATGCTACTTCTGTGATTACTTATAATATTGCAGACAAAGGGTTTACGACATTTACCGGTTATACAGGCATGGATTATGCGAAGTACAATGGAGGATACAAT
The DNA here is from genome assembly GCA_004556565.1 of Lachnospiraceae bacterium. Lineage (GTDB taxonomy): Bacteria > Bacillota > Clostridia > Lachnospirales > Lachnospiraceae > Schaedlerella. The sequence continues at coordinate 22,610 of SFGN01000006.1, forward strand.
GGTGCAACATTCCAGATCCTGGCGGATGATGATCTGTTGTTTGACAGCGGGGCAATGCTGAACACAGATCCGATGAAGGCATTTAGCGTCGATGTGGCCAATGTGGGAACGCTTGTAATAAAAGTACTGGAGGGCGAAAATAACTGGAGCGACCATGCGGATTGGGCAGACGCAAAATTCCTGGTTGATTTTCCGGAATATACCGGACCGGAACCGGTTGATAAGACAGCGCTGAATAAGGCGGTGCATGAAGCCGGGGATTATGTACAGGAAGATTATACAGCCGAAAGCTGGAAGGCATTTGCAGAAGCCTTGAAAACGGCTGAAGATGTGCTGGCGGATGATGAAGCATCCGAGGCGGAAGTGACGGCTGCTGTCAGGACATTGGATGATGCAAAGGCGGGCCTGGAGAAGAAGTCGATACCAAAGCTTCCCTATATGGATGTAAAGGAAGGCGACTGGTTCTATGATTATGTATACGACGTATATGTGAAAAAATTGCTGACAGGGCTGGACGAGACGACCTTCGGACCGGTTCAGGATCTTGTCAGGGCACAGTTCGCGGTAATCGTATATCGCCTGGAGGGTGCGCCGGAAGTAGAATTTGACGCAGAAAAATTCCCGGATGTCACAGAAGGACAGTTCTACAGTAAAGCAGTCATCTGGGCGGCGGAAAACGGAATCGTAACCGGTTATTCAAACAACGGTCATTTCGGGCCGAACGATCCGATCACCCGTGAGCAGATGGCGGCGATGATGTTCCGGTATGCAAATTACAAGAAGAAAGATACCTCAGGGAAGAAATCTTTGAGCAGTTTTCCAGACGGAAGCAGTGTCCAGGTATTTGCGGCGGAAGCGATGGAATGGTGTACGGCTGAGGGGATCATCAGCGGAAAGGGTAATGAGCCGAAGATCCTTGACCCGCAGGGAAGCACAAGCCGTGCGGAATGCGCAACCATCATCAGCAGGTATACCGATATAAAGTAAAGGTATTCCCGATGTGTGGGAATGACAGAGGTTTAGTTGCCAGTGGCGGGTCCTTTCAGTCATTCTGTACAGAATAAATGATATTGCTCCGAAGCATTTTGACATTTCATGGAAACAAAAGGACTTGACGAATCGACAAATTCTTTTTATAATAGCCGATGAAGGTGTCGTGGTGCATTTTGCGGCGGCATTTATAGTTGTGAAATGATTAATAATAAGAAACAAAAAAGACATTGACGAAGACAGTAGCTGACATCAGAAAGCCACAGAGAGCCGGAGGGGGTGTGAATCCGGCACGAGTAAGATGTTTGCGAAAATCACTTCCGAGTCGCAGCTTCCGAACCGCCGGTATTTCTGCAGCATCATCAGAATAAGAATTAAAAGATGGTTAAGCGGCACACGAATCCGGACAGAAGTAAGAGCTGACGGGGCTCTGCCGTTATCAGAGCGCATATGAAGTGCGGGAATAGCCTGCCGGAGTATGTTGTAACAGGTGGTAATAAGCGAAGTTAACCTTCGTCCTTTTACAAAAGGGCGGAGGTTTTTTCATCATTGTTCAAAATTTATCAGGAAAGGAATGAAAAGGTATGTATAAGAAAGTGTCTACGGATATGAATTTCGTAGAACGTGAAAAGGAAGTCGAGAAATTCTGGGCTGACAATGACATCTTCAGAAAGAGTATGAAGCAGAGGGAAGGAAGTCCGATGTACACATTTTATGACGGGCCTCCGACTGCTAACGGGAAGCCGCACATCGGGCATGTGCTGACGCGTGTCATCAAAGATATGATCCCCCGTTATCGTACTATGAAGGGATATATGGTTCCGCGTAAGGCAGGATGGGACACACATGGACTGCCGGTAGAGCTTGAAGTGGAAAAGCTTCTGGGGCTGGACGGTAAAGACCAGATTGAAGAATATGGTCTGGAGCCATTTATTGATAAATGTAAAGAGAGTGTGTGGAAGTATAAGGGCATGTGGGAGGATTTCTCCGGCACTGTCGGTTTCTGGGCAGATATGGAGCATCCATATGTGACTTATGACAATGATTTTATTGAGTCTGAATGGTGGGCATTGAAGAAAATCTGGGATAAAGGACTTCTGTACAAAGGATTCAAGATCGTGCCTTACTGCCCGCGCTGCGGAACACCGCTGTCCGCACAGGAAGTTGCCCAGGGATATAAGGATGTGAAAGAACGCTCCGCAGTCGTACGTTTTAAAGTAAAAGGTGAAGAAGCGTATATCCTTGCATGGACCACAACGCCGTGGACACTTCCGTCCAACCTTGCACTTTGCGTGAACCCGAAGGAGGATTATGCAAAGGTCAAGGCGGCAGACGGATATACCTATTATATGGCACAGGCACTTCTGGATACCGTGCTCGGAAAGCTTGCTTCCGACGGAGAGCCGGCTTACGAAATCCTGGAGACATATAAAGGGACTGATCTTGAATATAAAGAATATGAACCTCTTTATCAGTGCGCGGCGGACGCTGCCGGAAAACAGAACAAGAAAGCATTTTTTGTGACATGTGATTCCTATGTAACTCTGACTGACGGTACAGGCGTCGTACACATCGCACCTGCATTTGGTGAAGACGATGCCAATGTAGGAAGAAAATATGATCTCCCGTTCGTACAGCTCGTGGACGAAAAAGGAAACATGGCACAGTCCACTCCGTTTGCCGGATTATTTGTGAAAAAGGCAGACCCGGAAGTACTCAGAGATCTGGATGCGAGAGGATTGCTGTTTGATGCGCCTAAATTTGAACACAGTTACCCGCACTGCTGGAGATGCGATACACCGCTGATTTACTATGCAAGAGAGTCATGGTTTATCAAAATGACAGATGTGAAGGATGACCTGATCGCAAATAATAATACTATCAACTGGATTCCTGAGAGCATCGGAAAAGGACGTTTCGGCGACTGGCTGGAGAACGTTCAGGACTGGGGCATCAGCCGTAACCGTTACTGGGGCACACCGCTGAATATCTGGGAGTGCGAGTGTGGGCATATGCATTCTGTAGGCAGCATCGAAGAACTGAAATCCATGTCTCCGAATTGTCCGGATGATATTGAACTGCACCGACCGTACATTGATGATGTGACGATCACCTGCCCGAAATGCGGAAAGCAGATGCACCGTGTGCCGGAGGTTATCGACTGCTGGTTCGACAGCGGTTCCATGCCGTTCGCACAGCATCACTATCCGTTTGAAAACAAGGAGACATTTGAGCAGCAGTTCCCGGCACAGTTTATTTCCGAGGCGGTAGACCAGACACGTGGATGGTTCTACTCACTGCTGGCGATCTCGACCCTCATTTTTAACAAAGCTCCTTATGAAAATGTAATCGTTCTGGGGCATGTACAGGATGAGAACGGACAAAAGATGAGCAAGTCCAAAGGAAATGCGGTTGACCCGTTTGACGCTCTTGAGACATACGGAGCAGATGCGATCCGCTGGTATTTCTATGTAAACAGCGCACCGTGGCTGCCGAACCGTTTCCACGGCAAAGCGGTAATGGAAGGTCAGCGTAAATTCATGGGCACATTGTGGAATACCTATGCATTCTTTGTGCTCTATGCGAACATTGACAATTTTGATGCTTCAAAATACACATTGGAATATGATAAATTATCCGTTATGGATAAATGGCTGCTGTCCAGGCTGAATACTCTTGTGAAAACAGTGGATGATAATCTGGCTGACTACAGGATCCCGGAGACTGCGAGAGCACTGCAGGATTTCGTGGATGACATGAGCAACTGGTATGTGAGAAGAAGCCGTGAACGTTTCTGGGCGAAAGGAATGGAGCAGGATAAGATCAACGCATATATGACATTATATACAGCACTTGTAACTGTATCGAAGGCGGCAGCACCGATGATCCCGTTCATGACAGAGCAGATTTACCAGAACCTTGTAAGAAGCATTGATCCGTCAGCACCGGAAAGCGTTCATCTGTGCGACTTCCCGTCTGTTGATGAATCACAGATTGATCCGGAGCTTGAAGAGAATATGGAACGTGTCCTGAAGCTGGTTGTCATGGGCCGTGCCTGTCGAAATGCTTCCAATATTAAGAACCGTCAGCCTATCGGCAAGATGTTTGTAAAAGCAGGATTCGTACTGCCGGAATTTTATCAGGAAATCGTGGCAGACGAATTAAATGTAAAACTCGTAAAATTTACGGATGACGTCCGTGATTTTACTTCATATAAATTCAAACCACAGTTAAAAACAGTAGGACCGAAATACGGTAAAATGCTGGGTGGTATCAAAGCAGCACTTGACGCAGCCGATGGAAATGCGGCGATGGATGAACTGAATGCAAACGGTTCTCTGAAACTGGAAGTCGGGGGGCAGGAAATCACTTTGTTCAGAGAAGATCTCCTGATTGAGACGGCACAGATTGAGGGCTATGTATCAGAAAACGACAATGGAATCACACTTGTACTGGACACCAATTTGACAGAAGAGCTTCTTGAAGAAGGATTTGTAAGAGAAATTATCAGTAAGATTCAGACGATGAGAAAAGAGGCCGGATTTGAAGTGATGGATAAAATCCGCGTTACCTATACGGGAAGCGAGAAGGCAGAGGCAGTATTTGCCAAAGCAGGCGGGGAAATCGCAGGAGAAGTCATGGCATTGTCTGTGGAAAAGAAAGAGCCTGCAGGTTATGTGAAAGAGTGGAAGATTAACGGTGAAGCAGTAACCATGGGTGTGGAAAAGGAAGGAAAATAAGAATGGGTACAAAAAGATTTGACAAAGAAGTATTTAAAGAGACTGTAAAGGATAACGTGAGAAGGCTGTATCGCAAGACGATCGACGAGGCAACTCCGCAGCAGGTTTTCCAGGCTGTTTCTTATGCGGTAAAGGATCCGATCATTGATGACTGGCTTGCTACTCAGGAAGCATATAAGAAAACAGATGCAAAGACTGTATATTACATGTCCATGGAATTCCTGATGGGGCGTGCGCTGGGCAACAACCTGATCAATATGACGTCATATAAAGAAGTAAAAGAGGCTCTCGATGAGATGGGAATCGACCTGAATGCTATCGAGGATGAAGAGCCGGATGCGGCTCTCGGAAACGGTGGTCTGGGACGTCTTGCAGCATGTTTCCTGGATTCTCTTGCAACACTGAATTACCCGGCATACGGATGCGGTATCCGTTACCACTACGGTATGTTCAAGCAGAAAATTGAGAACGGATATCAGGTAGAGACTCCGGATAACTGGCTCAAGGAAGGAAATCCGTTTGAAATCCGCCGTGACGAATATGCAAAAGAGGTACGTTTCGGAGGAACGATCCGCTGCGAAAGAAACCCGGAAACAGGAAGAGACGAATATATTCAGGAAAACTTTGAATCTGTACTCGCAATCCCATATGATATGCCGATCGTAGGATATGGCAACCATGTAGTAAATACACTGCGTATCTGGGATGCAAGAGCGATCACTGACTTTAAGCTTGATGAGTTCGACCGCGGAAATTACCAGAAAGCAGTTGAGCAGGAGAACCTTGCCAAGATGATCGTAGATGTCCTGTACCCGAATGACAATCATTATTCAGGAAAAGAGCTTCGTCTGAAACAGCAGTACTTCTTTATTTCTGCAAGTTTACAGGCCCTGATTGCAAAATACAAGAAAGATCATGATGACATCCGCAAGCTTTATGAAAAAGTAGTTATCCAGATGAATGATACTCATCCGACGGTTGCAGTTCCGGAGTTGATGCGTCTGCTTATCGACGTGGAAGGACTGACATGGGATGAAGCATGGGATGTTACGACAAAGACATGTGCATATACAAACCATACGATTATGGCAGAAGCACTGGAAAAATGGCCAATCGACCTCTTCTCCAAGCTGCTTCCGCGTATTTACCAGATTGTAAAGGAGATCGACAACCGCTTCACAGAGCAGGTTAAACGGAGATATCCGGGCAACCAGGAAAAACTGAAAAAGATGGCAATCCTCTGGGACGGCCAGGTGCGTATGGCAAACATGGCAATTATCGCAGGCTTCTCAGTAAACGGTGTTGCACAGCTCCATACGGAAATCCTGAAGAATCAGGAGCTGAAAGATTTCTATGAGATGATGCCGGAGAAATTTAACAATAAGACAAACGGTATCACACAGAGACGTTTCCTTGCCCACGGCAATCCGCTCCTTGCAGACTGGATTACCAATAAGATCGGCGATGGATGGATCACAGACCTGCAGCAGATTTCCAAACTGAAACCGTATGTGGATGACGAGCAGGCAAGAAAAGAATTTATGGAGATCAAGTACCAGAACAAACTTCGTCTCGCGGCATACATTAAGAAACACAACGGAATTGATGTTGATCCGAACTCCATTTTTGACGTTCAGGTTAAACGTCTTCATGAATACAAGCGTCAGTTCCTGAATATTCTGCATATTATGTATCTGTACAACAAGATTAAAGAGCATCCGGAGATGTCCTTCTATCCGAGAACATTTATCTTCGGTGCAAAGGCGGCAGCAGGATATCAGCGTGCAAAAGAGACGATCAAACTGATCAACTCTGTTGCAGATGTCATCAATAATGACAGAAGCATCAACGGAAAGATTAAGGTTGTCTTCGTTGAAGATTACCGCGTATCCAACGCAGAACTGATTTTTGCGGCTGCAGATGTCAGCGAACAGATTTCCACAGCTTCCAAAGAGGCGTCAGGAACAGGTAACATGAAGTTCATGCTCAACGGTGCGCCTACGCTTGGAACGATGGATGGCGCTAACGTGGAAATCGTTGAGGAAGTTGGAATCGAAAATGCATTCATTTTCGGATTAAGCTCACAGGAAGTTATCAACTATGAGAACCATGGCGGATACCATCCGACAGACATTTACTTTAATGACTGGGAACTGAAACGTGTGATCGATCAGCTTATGGACGGAACTTATGCAAAGGGAGACCATACCATGTATGAGAACCTTTACAATTCTCTGCTCAATACCAAGTGCTCAAGCAGACCGGATACTTACTTTATCCTGAAAGATTTCCGTTCCTATGCAGACGCACAGAGAAGAGTAGAGGAAGCTTACTGTGACCGTGACAGATGGTCAAGGATGGCTATGATCAATACGGCATGCAGCGGTAAATTCACATCTGACCGTACAATTGAAGAGTATGTAAAGGATATCTGGAAACTGGAAAAGGTTGAGGTTACGGTATAATATGAACACTTAGCGAGGTTTTTCACGAGCTTAGTGTTCATGGCAGAATAATCCGTAACGGAGAAGACGGGAGGAGAATAGAGTGAACATTTTAACCTCTGAGATGGAATCTATGCTGATCGGGTTACTGGTAATCCTGGGAATGATCCTGCTTATCGTCGGGATTATTGCTCTGGTCAGCTATATACTTAAAGGCATAGGAATGTATACCATGGCGGTTCGTCAGGGAATGCAAAATCCGTGGCTTGCGTTTATCCCGTTTGCGAGAACATACCGCCAGGGAGAACTCAGCGGGGATATCACATTGAAGCAGAAAGCAATTCAGAAGCCGGGAATCTGGCTTCTGCTCCTGCCGATCGTTTATAATGTGATTTACCTGGCAATTAATCGGGTGTTCGGCATCGGAGCACTTGAGACATTATATTCTTCAGTGGATCAGGAAGAAATTACAGGCACAGTCATGAATCTGCTTGTCATGTGTATGGTGATGATAGTGATCGCAGTTGTATATGAGGCAGCGATCGCAGTCCTAAAAATTCTGGTGAACCGCCAGATTTTTGAGCGGTTTACGACGAAAAATATGGCAGTTCTGCATGCAGTCCTGTGCGTGTTCATTCCATTGTATGAATCGATCTGTTTCTTTGTTATGAGAAATAAACCGTATATTTCGGGAATGGAGCCGGAAATCCGGATGCCGTATATGTTTACGGCGGCAGACGGCATACAGCAGCCGCTGCAAAGAGGACTGGAAATTCCTGAGAATAAAGAGAACAGTCAGGAAAATGAGCAAAAATAGCTGCGAAGCGGCGAGAAAGCACCGGAGGTGCGTTTTGCGAATGGCGCGAGCTGAACTGTTACAATCTGGAATATTTTATCCGGGCCCTTCATATATTATTATATGGAGGGCTGTTTTTATGAAACAAAAGTATATCGGGCAGAGGCTGAAATCATTCGGAGCGTTCTTTTTGATCCTGCTTCTTCTTCCATATGTCGTTACCGTGTTTACGCACGGGGCTGAGATAAGTGCGGTGTGGGCAGATAATAAGAGCTATGTGAAAGTAAAAGAAATCCTGGACAATGGGGAGGAACGCATCATCAGCCTTCCCTGGGAACAATATATGATCGGCATTCTTGCAAAAGAGCTTCCGGCTGACTGCGGGGAAGAGCTGGCAAAAGCACAGGCGGTTCTGGTGCGGACAAAATTGTATCAGGAGCTTGACGGGGCGAAAAGCCGGCAGGAAACGTGCGTGCTGGAGGAATCCTATTTAAGCCTTTCTGCCATGGAAAAGAAAACCGGAAAAGAAAATTATGAAGATTATTTTGAAATGCTGGAGAGGGCGGTGAAGGAAACAGGCAATCAGGTCCTGAAGTATAACGGGGATTATGCGTTTGTCCCTTTCCATCAGTCAAGCTGTGGCTCAACCAGAAGCGGGGCGGAAGTCCTTGGGAGTGACAGCTATCCTTATCTGCAGGTAAAAGAATGCCCGCTGGATAAAGAAGCTGATGAAGAAATGCAGTCTACTATTTTTGAATATAAAGAGGTACAGAAAAAGTGCCAGCCGTTCCTGAAAGCCGTGAGTGAAGAGGATGCGGACAAAATATATCAATTCTCGGATTTTGAAATTCTGGCCTACGATTCCGCCGGATATGTGTCGCAGCTTAGGATCGGAGCAACGGTGTGCACAGGCGACCAGTTCAGGGATGCCCTGTCTCTGGCATCCGGTGCATTTACCATAAAGGATGCGGACGGATGCCTGCGGGTCACAACAATGGGGAAAGGACACGGTCTCGGCATGAGTCAGTGGACGGCAAATAAAATGGCAGAATCCGGTGAAAGCTATGAGGCGATACTGCAATATTTCTTTGAAGGAACCAATCTGGAAAATGGAGGAGAAATATTTACGAAAATAGAATAAGGCATCTCATTTCTGGCAAAAATAGAGTCAGAGAGGTGATGAATATGAACAATAATAATAACAAAGAAAATTCCTCTTTCCTGAAGGGGAAAGGAGCGGCGGCAGCTACCGTTATCTGCTTTATCGCGGTAATCGCAATGGTTGGGGCATTTACATTTAACAGATACCAGGACAAATTGGAACGTCAGATGGCAGAGGCAGTGGAAGAGGCCGAAAAACAGGCTGAAGAGGATGCGGAAGCAGCGGCAGATAATATTCTGCTTCCGGAGTCAGAAACTGATACATCCGATACAGAAGATAATGGTTTACTCCCGGCCGAGGATGGAAGCACTGGGGACGGCACTGAGATGGACGGGCAGCAGGCGGAGGGAACCGCAGCGGGAGCCGCGGATGTATGGTTTAGTGAAGACAGTATTCTTGACTGGCCTGCCAGCGGTGCGGTCATCATGAACTACAGTATGGATCAGACGATTTATTTCTCTACTTTAGACCAGTATAAATACAATCCGGCCCTGGTGATCGCCGGAAAAGTGGGGGAAAATATCGGAGCGGCAGCACCCGGCGTGGTGACATCTGTTGAGCAGGATGCACAGACGGGACTTACCGTGACTCTGGACATGGGAAATGGCTACAGCGCCGTTTACGGTCAGCTTAAAGAAGTGCCGGTCGCGGTCGGTGATTATGTTGCCAAAGGACAGATTGTCGGGTATCTGAGCGAGCCGACCAAGTATTATACGCTGGAAGGCCCGAATCTGTATTTCAAGGTGACAAAAGACGGAGAGCCGGTAAATCCGATGGACTTCATGGAGGGTTAAAGAAAATGGAGGCAAAGGCTTTGCAAGCCTGTAGTCTGTTTCGTACAATCAAATAATCAGGATCAGGTACGGTATTATCGTTCCGCGCAGACATATGGATGTTAGTTTTGCTTACGGAATCGGTGATACCGTACAACATTGTCTTGAAGTAAAAATATCCGGCGGATATAATATCACATGGGGATATTCCCGCAGAAGCAGCTGCGGACCCAGAAACGGAGATTGAAATGAATTATACATATATTGTCAGGTGCAGTGACGGCAGCTACTATACCGGCTGGACAAATAACCTGGAAAAACGGATTCAGGATCACAATTCCGGGCATGGCGCAAAATACACGAAATCCCGACGTCCGGTGGAGCTGGTCTATTATGAGGAATTTGAGACAAAGGAAGAGGCTATGCGCCGGGAGTATGCGGTGAAGAAAATGAAACGCAGGCAGAAAACGGAGCTGATTTATATGAAGTTTACAAAGGACATATCCGTAGAGACGGAGAAGGGTATTTGAATCCTTATTCAAATACGAACAGGGCAGAGATTGCCACGATGCTGATGCGTTATTTAGAGAAGGCAATAATGGGATGGAATGGTCTTATAGTAATTGTGAATCCGGAACTCAGACTCAACAATCTTGGATTTGCTTCCTATGTAAATCTTTTCTAAGCAGCGGGACAGGAGAATTAAGAACAGTTATTTCAGGATAATATAAAACAGGCAGATGCGTATTATTTGTGCATCTGCCTGTTTCCTTCGTATAGTATGCTGTTTTAGCTGAAGTGTCTTCTTAACAGTCCTTTGAACGCTTTACCGTGTCTTGCCTCATCGCTCTCCACTTCATGAACGATGCCTTATGACTTTCTGATACAATCACTGCATTTGCCATAAAATGTGGTATTGCTGGATTCAATGATGCCGCAGAAGCCTTCAGAAGCTGCCTGCTGAAGTTCAGAGAATATTTCTGGATTTAAAAACAAATCCGTAATACTCCCACAGCAGGTGCAGAAAAAATGATTATGAGGCTGGAGGCATCCATCAAATCTGTCCCCGCCATCCGGGGCAGTGATTCTGACTGCTTCGCCCAGTTCAACGAGCAGGTTCAGATTGCGATAAACTGTTCCCAGACTGATATTTGGAAATTCTTCCCTTACACCCATGTAAACTGTATCGGCAGTAGGGTGTGAATTCGTACTAGCCAGAAAATGTTTGATGGATTCTCGCTGCCGGCTGTATTTTAAAGCTGCCAAGTGGAATCCCTCCTTCAACGGAACAATAATCCGGTGTCTGATATAAGTACCTTACATAAGAAGTACTTCATATGATTTAAAAGTAACGTATCTCAAAGTATCTTATCTGAAAGTATTCTTAAAGTGTTTCTTATGAGAAGTATCTCTTCAGAAGTCCTTCAAATGCTTTGCCGTGTCTTGCCTCGTCACGTGCCATCTCATGAACTGTGTCATGGATTGCATCAAGGTTAAGAGCTTTTGCTCTCTTAGCAAGGTCAAATTTTCCTGCTGTTGCGCCGTTCTCAGCGTCAACTCTCATCTCAAGATTCTTCTTTGTGCTGTCAGTTACAACCTCACCGAGCAGTTCAGCAAATTTAGCTGCGTGCTCAGCTTCTTCCAGAGCAGCTTTCTCCCAGTACAGACCGATCTCCGGATAACCTTCTCTGTGAGCAACTCTTGACATTGCAAGATACATTCCTACTTCTGAGCATTCTCCTTCAAAGTTTGCTCTCAGATCAGCAATAATATCTTCCGGAGCACCCTTTGCAACGCCTACAACGTGTTCAGCAGCCCATTCTCTTTCACCTGACTGTTCTTTGAATTTATCTGCGCCTACATGGCATACCGGACATTCTGCCGGAGCTTCATCGCCTACATGAACATAACCACAAACTGAACATACAAATTTTTTCATAATTGAAATCTCCTTTTCTGTTAGTTTTTAAAAATAGTAATAATTACTGTAATTAGAATATAATATTTATCCTGAAAAATGTCAATACTTAATTTGGATAAATATAAAAAGAATATGGATATCCAAAATAAAATTGTAAAAAGAAGCCAGAGAAGTCGAACAAAGAAAATGAAAAAACTGTTAACGGGTTGACATAGAGTGAAACAATTGTTATAATAACATTGTAACAAAAGTTAATAATTGTGTAACATTTAGAACTTCCTACAAAAGATAAAGACATGATTAAGAGGAGGTTTTATATGAAGAAAACACACATGAAGCAGAAATTAATGATTTCCGCACTGGCGGGAGCGATTATGATTCCGGGGAGTGCATTGACGGTAAAAGCAGAGGAACAGTCAGAAGGATGTATGCTTTGGCCGACTGCAGGAATCGAAGCCGTACTTAACGGATGTTATGATCTGGAAGATTCATTCCGATCAAGAGTATATCCGGTACGGACAGACGAGGGCGAGTATTTAAATAGAGCGTTTTCGAATGTAAGTGGCTATACTTACATTCGGAAATCGCCGGAAGAAACGAAAGAATGGATTGGCAAATTATACGAAGATTCTACAGTGACGATTATGGCTTATGACGGGGATTGGGCCAGAATTCAGTCAGGCAGCGTCGAAGGATATGTGCCGGTCCAGTTTTTATATACAGGAGATGAAGCGAGGCAGCATGAAAGTGAGTTTCAGAAACATGCGGCTACCGTGACTGCTGATATCCTTAATGTAAGGGAGAGCCAGGGAACTGATGCGGAAATTCTGTCACAGATTCCGGAAAATACAATCTGTGAGGTGACGGGCAGCTCCGTCGGTGGCTGGTATCCCATTAAAACAGAGGAAACAGAAGGTTGGGTGTGCGGGGAATATGTGAAAATCGACACATATTATTCTTATGCCGAGTCAAAAGAAGAAGAGGAGGCAAGAATTCTCGCGGCGGGAGCAGAAAAACAGGCGGCATATTCTGCTAATGCTGATGAAAATGGAGAGAATCCTGATAACATTAATAATATAGAAGAAACTCAGTCAGATCAGATTTCTTCCGGGCAGAACGGATTCATAACGGACGCTTCACAGGGAATGCAGGGAAATGCAGCTGTCCGGGAGACCTTGCAGCAGGGGACAATGGGACAGGCCGTTATTGATTTTGCGTGTCAGTTTATAGGGAATCCATATGTGTGGGGAGGAACAAGCCTGACAGAAGGCGCAGACTGCTCCGGATTTGTACAGTCTGTTTACGCACATTTTGGAATCAGTCTTCCGCGCACGACATGGGACATGGAATCTGTAGGAACGGAAGTGAGCTATGAACAGGCAATGCCGGGAGATTTGATTTTATATGACGGACATGTCGGACTTTATATGGGAGACGGCAATATTGTAAATGCGATGAATGAGCAGGATGGAATCGGTATCTGCAGCGCAGAATATGCACCTATTATTACGGTCAGACGAGTGCTTTAGAAGACGATTGGAATTGTCTGAAAAATAAATATAAAAAACCGGATTTACAGACATTGTATGGGGCATAACTGAAAGAAATATAAGGGATAATGTCGATAGATGAAAGTGGAAAATATACAAAATGCACAAAAATGTAAAAAAATATCGAAGTGCAAAAAAAACGAGTTTTCAACTTATCCACACTAAAAACCCGAAAAAACGTGGAAAACTTTAGATTTAAAAAAAGTTATCCACATTATCCACACTAAAACCTCATTTTTTTGGGGATTACTTTGGAGAAAAAAAGAACGAGCGTTTTGGTGAGTTCTGATGAAAATCTTTCTTTGTCGAAAAAATAGAGAAAAATTATTGACATTTAAGTATTCAAAAAAGCGTAGATATTTATGAAACAATTCTGAATATTAAACGAGCGGTATAGTCGGAATGCCATACAATAGCTGCAGTTCACAGCCGACAGTAACATTTTATAATAATTTTATTATGGCAATAGTTGATAAATCGAAATACAGGGATTATAATAGGAAATACTGAATCACAGAGGAGGAAGATTAAGATGGCACAGATTTCTAAAAATACAACAATCGGCGAACTGCTGAACATTTACCCGGAGAGCGCACCAATCCTGCTTGAGATTGGAATGCACTGTCTTGGATGCCCGTCTGCACAGATGGAATCCCTTGAGGAGGCTGCTATGGTTCACGGAATTGATGCTGATCTGCTCGTAGAGAAGATTAATGCATCAATGAAAGCAGCAGGAAAATAATACGACAGGAGATTTATCAGGGGCGGGAGAGTTCCGGGTATATATAGTTTCCTGACATAAAAAAACGCCCTCGGGCGTTTTTTTAATTGCTTTTATTCCCATGTATCCGGAAGGAACTGCCATTGGCAGCTCTTCCGCATTAAAGCCTAAATATCTGCAAGGTTCTGGATGGCATCAACAGAAAGGGCGGTTTCCCAGTGTTCCTCCAGATATGCAAGCATCATACCGGAAGTCCTTTCCACAGATCCGAATTCCGAAAGCATGTTGCAGACTTTATTGAATTCGTCACCGTTGTCATCGGTGTGAGTGAGGGCCAGAATGTACATTCCGTTTTCTTCATTATGATACAGAGTATTCTCGCCGCAGTAAATCGGCGCAACCAGGCGGGATGCCTGAATTGCACGGTCAATATTTTCAAATGAAAACAGCCGGACCTGAAGCGTGTCGGTCGAAATGTCCGGTTCGGGCAGCGGAGACACTGACGAAGAGATGCCGGCCGTAGCCTCCTTCACTTTGTCAAGCAGATCTAAAAAATCTTCTGCACCCTCTAATTTACTGAATGTTTCAGAAACACCGGGGTCGGAATCGCCGAACGGTGTGAATTTTGAAAATCTCGTATCAAGTTCTTCCGGATCTTCCACCTTCGTGATTATCAGGACGATGGAATCCGAAGAAGCAGGGATCGCTTCGATCATTAAAGGAAGGTCATCGGCTTCAAAACCAAAGTCAAAAGAAGCCTGCTGCATCATATCGCGGAATAAGGACTTTGCTTTTTCAGTGCCGTAAGCCAGTTCGCTTAATTTCAAATGACGTGCTGCAAGATCAGCGCGTGTCAGCGTACAACGAATCTGATTTTCATTGATTTTTTCAATCTTCATATGATCACATCCTTTTACATTGCTATGTCAGAAAGAATGCCTGCAGGGCATAACTTACCACCATGTGACATTTTGTCAAGTATAACATCGTAAACAGTATAAACAAAAATGTTCCGGATGTAAAGAAAAACAAATGAGTTTATAATAGTTTCATTTTTAAAATTACAGTTTTCGGATATAGTGGGTGTTAACCGTAATTCTTCAAAGCTTATCATAAACATACACATCATAATTATTCCCATATGTGAGAAAAATCTTTTCTGATTCCACGAATTCACAGTTCTTTTGAACAACAAACACATTGAAAACAGAGGATATCATTTTTATAATGGCAGACACAGAGGATAGTATTACTTGATAAATAAATTATATGCGGAGGGAGGAAGAGAAGTTACATTTATCTGTGTCTTATCTGTTTCATGATAATCAGGTACAATTCTTAATTCCGGTTTCAGGAATATTTCAACAGGCAAAATGATATAAAGGATATGATTCACTGTATGATTCGTACTGTCCTCTCCCTGTGCGGCGGCATGTCACAAATCCGGCTGGTTATACACGTGCAGGAATAATGTTTATCAGAATCTGCAGGGGAAAGGAACGGGACGTATGTCAGGAAAAAGTACATTATATTCAAATCTGTCATATAAGGATTTATATACGGAGCTATTGTCATATGAAAGGAGCGGCATCAGTCTCTTGATCGACGGAAGCACGGCGAGTCCGATGCAGGTGGTTCAGGCATATATGACAAAAGAAGAAGGAAGCTATATGCGGGATTATGAGATGGATCCGGAGGGATATATAAAAACTCTTTCATTTGTAGATATTAATAAGAAAGGAGAACATGGCCAGCCGCAGCCCCCCTATACGCAGACTGGCGAAAATTTATAGAATACTTAAGAATGTGTAAAAAATTGCTAAAAAGATGATTTCGTAATGACGAAGCAAGACGAAACATGATATACTGTCTGTAATACTTGGATAAACTATTACATGCGGGCAGTTGAACATCTGCCGGCGTGAGGAGGTATGAGATGGACGAGAGAGAAGTGCGGGAAGAACGGCAGAGAAACCGACCGGAAACAAGAAGGACAGGAAGCCGGAGAAGGAGAAACAGCCGGGCAAGGCGGAGGAGAAAACTGATCCGCAGAATATTATTGTTCCTGGTTATTATAATACTGGTTGCTGCGGCAGGAGGATTCTTTATTTGGAAAAAGTATGGTCCATCAAAAGAGAAGGCCGATTTGAATAAATATTATGGATTGACACAGGAAGAAGATCTTGCAGTAGTGATTAATAACCGGATAGCAAAGAGCCGTACGGACGGTATGCCGGCGGGACGCATTATTGACGGGCAGCCTTATGTGGAATATTCCGTGGTAAGAGACTATATCAATGAACGATTTTACTGGGACCCGAATGAGAATATCATGTTATATACTTTGCCGAACGGGAATGTTTCGGTTACGGTCGGAAGCAGTGATTACACCTCAGTGACGGATCGGAAGAGTAAAAATTATGTGATCCTGAAGACAGAAGGACGAGTGGCTTACATTGCCCTGCCGTTTGTCCAGGAATATACCGGAATGGATTTCAGTGTTTATGAGAACCCGAACCGTGTATCAATCACGTGCGGAGGACAGACTGTGCAGACGGCTGTTTTAAAGAAAGATACCGAAGTCCGTTATCAGGGCGGTGTAAAAAGCCCGATTCTCACAACTGTGAAAAAATCTGATAAAGTGACCGTCCTGGAAGATGAAGATGACTGGAAGAAGATTGCGACATCGGACGGTTTTATAGGTTATGTGAAAACCGGTACATTAAAGAAGATGACAGAAGAAACAATTACGCAGAATTTTGAAGAACCGGAATACACGAACAGGACAGTGGACTACATTATCAATATGGCATGGCATAACGTTGAACATGAGGATGCCAACAATTATGTGCTTCAGACGATCGCACAGACAAAAGGTCTGACAACTATTGCACCGACATGGTTCAGTATCGCGGATGTGGATGGAAATCTGTCATCAATCGCAGACTCTGACTATGTGAATTATGCACATCAAAGCAATCTGGATGTGTGGGTGGTGCTGCGTGATTTTCATGGCGGAATTAATTCCTATGACGAGACATATCAGGTGTTGAGTTATACTTCCAAAAGGGAACGGCTTGCCAATCAGGTGATAGGCGCGGCGCTGCAGGCAGGTGTGGACGGAATCAATCTCGATTTTGAATTGATTTCCACAGAATGCGGAGAGCATTATATACAGTTTGTCAGAGAACTGTCGGTCAAGTGCCGTCAGAACGGATTGGTATTTTCTGTCGATAATTATGTGCCCCAGCCATACAATGAGCATTATAATCTTAAGGAGCAGTCGGTTGTGGCAGATTATGTAGTGATCATGGCTTATGATGAACATACGGAAGGCTCTTATGAGGCCGGCTCGGTTGCTTCTTATAATTATACAAAACAGGGCATTGAAGATGCACTGGAATCTGTACCGAAGGAGAAACTGGTTGCGGGAATTCCGTTTTACACCAGGCTCTGGTTCGAGACGATGAAGACTGAAGAAGAACTGAGAGAGCAGGAGGGAACTGATGCGGCAGCATATCTGTATAACGTAAGCAGCACGGCGCTGGGCATGGATGAAGCACTTCAGACAGTGCAGAATGCCGGTGTACAGATTGAGTGGAATGAAACGGCCAAACAGAATTATGCACAGTGGGATGCGGACGGAGGCACATATAAAATATGGCTTGAAGATGCGCAGTCACTGGAAGAAAAGCTGAAGCTGATCAAGGCTGAGAATCTGGCAGGAGTTGCCGAGTGGAAGCTGGGTGCAGAGAATACGGCAATCTGGGATCTGATCCTCCAGTATGTAAATTAGTCCCGGAAGGAAAGAAACGTCCTCTTTTTGCATATATATCAAAAGAGATATGCAAAAAGGGGATGTTTTTTTGCGTAAAAAAGCAGGGATAATTTTGATAATGGTATTGCTGGCAGGAATAATTGTCATCAGTCAGAAAACCGGAGATTATCTGTATGGAAGCGTGAAGCAAAAAAATAATGAACAGAGGGATGAAGAAAGTGATATAGAAGAAAATGTGGAGGAAAATGAAAAAGGAAATGCAGAGAATAATAAAGAAGTAAGTGAGGAAACAGATACAAAAGAGGGGCTGCCGGAGAATGACGCAGACGCTGAGGAAACAGCGGCAGAAACGTCCGAACCCGTGATCGTTGTGGATGCCGGACACGGGGGAAGTGATCCGGGAAAGATTGGGATCAATGATGCTCAGGAGAAAGACGTAAATTTGATAATTGCGGTGAAACTGCAGAAAATGCTTAAGGAAAAAGGGATAAAAGTTATTATGACACGGGAAGATGAAAACGGGCTTGCAGATTCTAAGGTGGAAGATTTAAAAGCAAGGGTTGCAGTTATTAATAAAAACAGCCCGGATCTGGCAGTATGTATTCACCAGAACAGTTATTCTGACGAGAGAATTCATGGTGCCCAGGTGTTCTATTATACGCATTCTGCGGAAGGGGAGAAAGCCGCACTGATCATGCAGGAGGCACTTCTGGAAATTGACCCGGAGAATTCGCGTGAGGCAAAAGCAAACACTACCTATTACATGTTGAAAACTACAAAGCCGCCGGTCCTTATTGTGGAGTGCGGGTTTTTGAGCAATCGGGAGGAGGCGGAAAAGCTTGTCACGGATGAATACCAGGAGCAGGTCGCAGAAGCGGTCACAAAGGGCATTTTAGAATATCTTGAGTCAAAAAGTGGTAATCAGCCCTCGTTTTGAACAAAAGACGATTCTTTTTTTACATAAATGATGTTATAATGTGTCTATGAAAACGATAATGAAAAAAATTGATGAAAAAAATATGGATATGCAAGTGATTCAGGAAGCCGGAGAGATTTTAAAAAACGGAGGTCTTGTTGCGTTCCCGACTGAGACAGTATATGGCCTGGGAGCGAATGCCCTGGATGAGGAGGCGGCGAAAAAAACGTATGCGGCAAAAGGCCGTCCGTCAGATAATCCGTTGATTGTTCACATTGCAGAAGTTCAGGCTCTGGAGAAAATTGTGGATAACGTTTCCCGGGAAGCGGAGGTGCTTGCAGCGCGTTTCTGGCCGGGACCGCTGACGATGATATTTAAAAAGAGCGGGATTGTGCCTTACGGGACAACAGGAGGGCTGGAGACGGTTGCCGTGCGTATGCCGTCAAACAAGATCGCCAGAGAATTGATTCTGGCGGCAGGCGGATATGTATCCGCCCCAAGTGCGAACACATCCGGCAGACCGAGTCCGACCACTGCGGCTCATGTCATGGACGATATGGACGGGAAGATTGAGATGATCCTGGATGGAGGAAGCGCAGAAATCGGTCTGGAGTCTACGATCGTGGACATGACGGCAGAGCCGCCGATGATTTTGAGGCCGGGCGCCATTACGGCGGACATGCTGGAGCAGGTGATCGGTTATGTAAGCATTGATGAAACAGTGCTGGGCATTGAGAGTGACAAAGCGCCGAAAGCACCGGGAATGAAGTATCGCCATTATGCGCCGAAAGCCAGGCTTATGATCGTGGAAGGAAATATCCGTGAGGAAGTACTTGCAATCAGGCAGCTTGCATTTGATGCAATTCAAAAAGGAAAGCATGTCGGAATTATAGCTTCAGCTGAAACGATCGGGTATTATTCTAACGGAATTATAAAAAATATCGGCAGCAGAGAAAATGAAAAAACCATTGCAAGGAATTTGTATGCTGTTCTTCGTGAATTTGATGAAGAACAGGTAGATGAGATTTACAGTGAATCTTTCGCACTGGCGGGAATAGGCAATGCGATCATGAACCGTCTTGAAAAAGCGGCGGGGCATTTGAGGATTTCGGCATCTGCCGTTATAAAAAGGCAGAAGTACAGAAGAATAGTTTTTGTCAGTGCAACAGATACATGTACCGGTCCGATGGCGGCGGAGATGCTGCGGCAGAAGAAGCTGTATCAGGAATATGTAATTGACTCCCGCGGCATGGTGGTCCTTTTTCCGGAACCGGTCAATCAGAAAGCGGAGGCCGTCATGAAAAGTGCCCGGATGTCTATGACAGAGCATAAAGCTGCTGCGTTCACATCCGCAGATTATGGAACAGGGATTTTGGTTCTGACAATGGACCGGGGACAGAAGGAAAAGATTATCGCAGAATACGGGGATGAAGGGAATGTGTTTACCTTGTGTGAATATGTCGGTGAGGATGAAGAAATATTAAGTCTTCACGGGAAACCGTTGACAGAATACGGAAAACGTCTGGAATTGCTTTCTAAGTTAATTGATAAGTTGACAGAAAAGCTTAACAAGGCTGCGGAAGAAGGGAGTATGGAAAATGTCTGATAAAAGAGAAGATTACCTGTCCTGGGACGAGTATTTTATGGGGGTGGCAATTCTTTCCGGAATGCGTTCAAAAGACCCGGGCACGCAGGTAGGGTGCTGCATCGTCAGCAAAGACAACAGGATACTGTCTATGGGGTATAATGGATTCCCTACAGGGTGTTCCGACGATGAATTTCCCTGGGCGAGGACGGGGGAAGACCCGCTTAAAATTAAATATCTGTATTCCACGCACAGTGAGCTGAACGCGATCCTTAATTACAGGGGCGGCAGTCTCAGGGGGGCAAGGCTGTACGTGTCGCTGTTTCCGTGCAATGAATGTGCAAAAGCAATCATCCAGTGCGGGATAGAAGAGGTTATTTATGACTGTGATAAGTATGCAGACACACCGGGAGTGATTGCCTCTAAGAAAATGATGGATGCTGCCGGAGTGAAATATCATCCGTATAAAAGAACGGACCGCGAGATCAGGATTCATGTTTAGGTGAAAGCAGAGGATAATGCCGGAAATCAGGCAAAGCTGTCTGGGAACAGAAGGCGGGAATTCCTTGTACGGGCAGGTAAAAAGAATAAATATCTGGAATAAGACAGATGTCAGCGTAATATAATCAGATGAGAGATATCTTCTGCCTCCTAAAGTTAAAGGTAGACGGCGGCGGAAAACGTACACAGTATGAGGGGCTCTCAAATCTGATCAGATCCGGAGGTGCAGGGATGGGCAGTAAGCTGACATCTGTTTTTGTGAATTTTATCGTGCGTGCGGCTGTAGGGATGGCATTGATTTTCTTCATCAATCAGTACCTGCTGACCGATAATAACCTATTAAATGTAGGACTGAACACAACATCCTTTTTGACATCGGGAATCCTTGGAATTCCTGGGGTCTGCCTTCTTTATGGTATTTTGTTTTATCAGAATTTGTGAGGATTTCACAAAAAAATGCATTTTTGAAAAACGGTCTGGACATTTCAAAAGTCCATGTTTATAATACGAATCACACAGCAGACATCGAAGCTGCTGTCTTATCCCGGTTTGGGTGCGGGATATATCTTAGGGTTGGATGGACTTTCAATTCAACATCAAATAATTATTTCGAGCCGTATTTTCGCGGCAAAGCTTTTCAAACAATTTTTGATCCGGGGCACATGTCAATTTAACAATTTTATTGTCCTGGGGCATATGTCAGTTTAACGATTTTATTGTCCCGGGCATATGTCAGTTTAACGATTCTATTGTCCCGGGGCATATGTCAGTTTAACGGTTCTATTGCCCCGGCCACATGTCAGTTTGACGGTTCTATTGTCCCGGGTACAGAGCTGTTTTCACGATTTATGAAAAGGAGGGATAGGTTGCATGTAAAAAATTTTGTGATCTGCGATACGGAGCAGCAGTACGCCAGAAATCTTCTGCAGATGCTGAATCGGAAGAAAAAAACGTCATTTCAGTTTTATCTGTTTCATTCTCCTAAAGAAGCGGAAAAATTTGCGGAGCAGAAGCCGGTGCATACTTTGCTGATCAGCGGAGAGTGCCCGGCAGATCAGAGACGGAAGATAGAGGCTGCCTTCAGATATGTACTTGTAAAAGATGAAAAAGAGCCCCTTCAGCCTGATGAAAAAGGGGTATACCGGTATCAGAGTGCGGAGGCTGTCTGGAATCTGATCGTAAACGAATCGGAAGAGAGCCCCCGTTCCCACATAACAGGAGAACTGATAGGCATATATTCGCCCGTTCACCGGATCGGCAAGACGAAGTTTGCGCTGTCTATGGGCAGGAAGCTTGCCCAAAAGATGCCGGTTCTTTACCTGAATCTTGAGGAATATGCCGGTGAGGAGTTCTATTTTCAGGGGAAATCAGAGCTTCCCCCAAAGCATCTGGGTGATCTGATCTATGATTTCAGGCAGGAACGAAAGAATCTGGGAATCCGTATCAGTATGATGGCAGGGCAGCTCGGAAATATGGATTATATCCGTCCCATGCCCTATGTACAGGATTTCCGGGAGGTTACAGGAGAGGAGTGGCAGGCACTGCTCGGCAGAATCCGGGAGCAGTGTATTTATGAGAAAATCATACTGGATCTCGGGGACAGTGTGAATGGTCTGTTTCAGATATTGGAACAATGTAACGTGATTTACACACCTTACATAGAAGAACCGCCTGCTCTGGAGAAACTGAACCGTTATACAGAAAACCTTCGCAGATGCGGCATGGAGAGTATTCTGGAAAAGACGATACAGAAAAAAATGAAACCGAAGGAAAGCGGGAAAAGGAGCAGGGTGACGGAGAAAAATGGATGAGCAGAGATTATACAGGCGGGTGATGGAGCGAATAGACATGAGCCGGGAAATCGGAGATGAAGAGCTGACCGACCTGATAAGAGAAGTGCTCCGGGAAGCGGCGGAAGAAGAATATATGCCTTTGCGGGAGCAGGTATATTTAAGCAGACAATTATTCCATTCTTTCCGAAAGCTGGATGTGCTTCAGGAGTTGATAGAAGACGATTCTGTCACCGAGATAATGGTGAATGGGACGCAGGATATTTTTCTGGAGAAAAATGGAAGGATCTATTGTTCAGACAGGCATTTTGTGTCAGAGGAAAAGCTGGAGGATGTGATTCAGCAGATAGTAGCCGGGACAAACCGATATGTGAATGAGTTATCACCCATTGTCGATGCAAGGCTGGAGGACGGCTCCAGGGTAAATGTGGTTTTAAAGCCGGTGGCTTTGGATGGACCGGTCATGACAATACGGAAATTTCCGAAGGAAAAAGTGACTATGGGACAATTGATAGCATGGGGAAGCATATCCCCGGAAGCCGCTGCATTTTTGGAAATTCTTGTAAAGGCAAAATATAACATATTCATCAGCGGCGGAACCGGTTCGGGCAAGACAACTTTTTTGAATGCATTGTCTGATTATATTCCGAAGGATGAAAGAGTAATTACAATTGAAGATAATGCTGAACTTCAGATCCGGGGCGTACCGAATCTGGTCAGACTTGAGGCGCGGAACGCAAATCTGGAAGGAGAAGGGGCAATCACGATCAGAGATTTAATAAAATCGGCACTTCGGATGCGCCCGGACAGAATTATTGTCGGAGAGGTGAGGGGAGAGGAGACTGTTGATATGATTTCTTCCGCTATGCTTAACGGGCACAGCGGTTCCTTGTCTACCGGACATGCGAACAATCCGGCGGATATGCTGCACAGGATTGAAACGATGATGATGATGGGGATTGATCTTCCGCTTATGGCAATCCAGCGCCAGGTCGCGTCGGCACTCGATATTATTATCCATCTCGGCAGGTTAAGAGATAAGACAAGAAAAGTCCTGCAGATTACGGAAATACTTGGATATGAAGAAGGGAAGATACAGATGCAGACGTTGTATGAATTTCAGGAGGAGGGGATGAAGAATGAGAAAGTTCAGGGAGTACTGGTGAAGGCTGCGGACCTGGTTCACAGGGACAAGCTGCTGGCAGCAGGATATTCATGTCCGTGAATATATCATGGCAGGGATCGGTTCGGGAGGGCTTGTATTTTTACTGGCATATTTGTTTTATAATTCCTGGCTGGCCGTAATTCCGTTGTTTCCGGCAGGTTTGCTGTTCTTTATGGAATGGAGGAATGGATATTTGAAAAAGAAAGAAGAAGAGTTCCGGGGACAGTTCCTGAATGCGATGCAGATGATGATATCTGTCCTGAAAGCGGGATATTCTGTGGAAAATGCTATCCGGGAAACGAAAAAGGATTTGATTCCACTTTACGGGGAATCTTCCAGAATCCACAGGGAGTTTGCCATGATGATTCATCAGATGGATATGAATCTGACAGCAGAACAGGTTCTGATTGAATTTTCCGGGCGAACAAGGCAGGAAGATGTGGAAAACTTTGTTACGGTTTTTGTTATGGCTAAAAGAGCCGGGGGAGACAGCATTGCGATCTTGAAAGATACGGTGAAAATTATAGGAACCAAAATAGAAACGGAGAGGGAAATCAGGACTATTCTCTCAGCAAAAAAACTGGAATTCAGGGTGATGTGCCTGATTCCGATAGGGATGGTGTTTTATATCAGGTCGGCATTTTCGGAGTTTATGTCAGTGTTTTACGGAAATGTGGCGGGATGCGTCATGATGAGTGTGTGCCTGGCCATTTACGCTGCAGCATATCATATGGGAAGGAAAATAATAAGAATTGAGGTGTGAAAAAATGAGACCTGAATTGTGATGACAGAAGAGAAAGGGTAAGAAATGGGGTGTGATGGGATTTGGTATGGGATGAAGAAAGAAATCGTCGGTATAATACAAAATGGAAAAAGCAATGGGATGAAACTCAGGGAAAAAAATGGAGTTCTGTATACGGCAGGATGGGAATGATTTTTTTATCCGCCAGCGCAGTTGCCTTGTTAATATTTCTTGCCGATAATTCCCGCTCGCTGCCGACGGACGAGTCCGGTGTCAGTGTTGTGGAGAGAAATGAGCCGGGTAAAGGCAAAAAAACAGAATCTTATCTGGTACAGATCGGAGAGAATGAGAGTGAGGTTACACTGGAAGTAAACGAACAGCAATATACGGAAGAACAGCTTGTGCAGGTGTTCGCCGAGGCACAAAAGAAGCTGGAGATTCTTGTGCTGGGAGAAAATAAAAGTTTGGATGAAGTGCGGTCAAATCTCAATCTGGTTAATGAAATTCCGGAGACAGGGATTCTTGTTTCCTGGGAGCTGGATAATTATGAAGTCATAAACATACTGGGAGAATTACAGGAAGAAAATCTGACGGACAACGGTACAATTGTTGAACTGAAAGCATTGATGAGATATGGGGAAGAAAAATCGGAATATTGTTTTGCCGCCCATGTGTATCCGCCTGTTCAGAGTGAAGAACAACATCAGATTTTAATGGTCCGGGAAGAAATCGAGCGGCTGGACGAGGAGACAGAAACTGACAAAACGCTGCCCCTCCCGGATTCTATAGATGGACAATCAGTTTTCTGGAGTTATCCGAGAAATTATCGTGGAGCAGCAGTGTTTTTTATCGGAATTGTCCTTATGGTGTTTGTTTATATGCATGAGCAGCAGAGAGAAAAAGAACAAAAGCAAAAAAGAGAACAGCAGCTTTGCAGAGATTACCCACAGTTGATCAGTAAATTCACGCTGCTATTGGGAGCGGGAATGACGGTCAGAAAAGCATGGTACAGAATCGTGGAGGATTATCAGAAAAAGAAGCCGGACAGAGGAGTATGTGCCGTATATGAGGAGATGGAGCGGAGTATCTATGAGATGCAGGGCGGAGTCCCTGAAAGTGAGTGTTACGAGCGTTTTGGGGAACGGTGCGGAATTGTTATTTACAGGAAATTCGGAGGACTGCTTTCCCAGAATCTGAAAAAAGGCTCGAAAGGGCTGGTTCCGATGCTGAAGCAGGAGTCAGATAATGCATTCGAGGAGCGGAAAAACCGGGCAAAACAGCTTGGAGAGGAAGCAGGGACAAAGCTGCTGCTTCCAATGTTCCTGATGCTTGCGGTGGTGTTGGCGGTTGTTATTATTCCGGCATTTTTGAGCATACAGCTTTAACACCAGTGAATAGTTTTACCGGCAGAAGGAATGTGCGGAGGTATTGACGGAAGTTTAAAACAAGAGAAAAGCATGTCGGGACAATGTCAGTGATAACCCTATAGTTTCAATCAGATAAAAAGGAGGAAATGAGATGCTTTATTTGAAAAAGATTGTAGATTTAAAAAATAATGCAGCGTTAAAAATAAGGAGGACGGCAGCGGAAGGCAAACGTATTTTGCAGGATACATCAGGAATGACGGTGGTAGAGCTTCTACTTATACTTGTTGTTCTCATCGCGCTGGTGCTGATATTTAAAACGCAGCTTACAGAACTTGTAAAGACAATATTTGATAAAATTACGCGGGAGAGCGCAGGAATTTAAATGAAAAGAGCAGAAATTACGGCATTTCTCAGCCTGATTTTTGTTCTGATGATGTCATTCATTCTGGCGATAGCTGAAAGTGCGGTAATCCAGACATCAAAAAACTATGCACGCATGGAGGCGGACAGAGCGGTGTTTTCATTTTTTGGTGAATATCAGAAAGAGCTTTTACAGGAATACGAAGTATTTGCAGTGGATGCTTCTTATGGTACAGGGCAATATGCAGAACAGTTGATTTTAAATCACATGGCATATTATGGTAATACGCAGATTCAGCAGGAGATTACCGCAATCCAGCTTTTGACAGATGGCGACGGTCAGGCTTTCCGTGAACAGGTGCTGGCTTATATGGAGGAAAAAACAGGGATTGAATTAGTAAAAGGCATTACTGGAGTGGCTGAGCAGTGGGAAACAAAAATTATGGAAGGCGAAAAGATTTCAGAAGAACTGGACCGGGAACTGCTTCAGAATGGCTCTTTGCTGCCGGAGGAAGCACAGCCGCTGCTTGAATTGAAAAAGAAAGGAATCCTGTCACTGGTTCTCCCGGAGTCGTACCGCCTTTCAGGAAAGACCATGCAGTTGGAAGGGCAGATAAGCAACAGGACAAAGCAGAAAGGATACGGCAGTTTTCCGGTACGTTCGGACACGGCCGGGCTGAAAGGAAAAATTTTGTTTGGGCAGTATCTGCTGGAGCATTTTAATTCGGCGGTCAACCAGGTTTCTGAAACCAGGAATCTGGAATATGAGATGGAATATATTCTGGGAGGAAAATCTTCAGATGGTGAAAATCTGAAGGCTGTTATTCATCAGTTATTAATGGTCCGGCTTGCCATGAATTATATGTATCTTCTGTCAGACGGACAAAAACAGGCGGAAGCTGAAACAATGGCACTTGGGATTGCAGCTGTGATATTGCAGCCGGAAGCTGTAGAGCTGATAAAGACACTTTTGCTTGCATTGTGGGGATTTGGTGAGAGTATCATTGAACTTCGCGCCTTGCTGGCAGGTAAAAGAGTGGCTCTGGCTAAAAATGCTGAAAACTGGCAGCTTTCTCTTTCGTCCTTGTTTTTTATTGGAAGTACAGGTGACGGCACGGTGGGAAAAGATGAAGAAAAGGGTCTGGATTATCAGCAATATCTGAGCATTCTGCTGTTCCTTCAGAATAACAATGTGCAGACAATGCGTTCACTGGACAGGATAGAACAGAATATAAGGATGGAAAATGGTGTGGTTCACTTTCGGGCAGATGCCTGTGTGTCTAAAATACATATCAGAAACACCGCAGAAATCCGCGAAGGCTGTACATATCAATTTCCGGTTTTGTTTGGATATCTTTGAGCCGGATGCAGGTGCTCTTTCCAGTCTGTTTGTCTGTGATCCCTTCAGACATATAAATTACCCCAAAAATAAAAATACATAGAAAGGAAAAGGCGATGACACAATTTGATCGAAATCCATCCAATAAATATAAGGAAGGGGCACCTGCATCCGGCTCAAAAGGAAGTGTGACAGTGGAAGCTGCCGTAGCAGTGCCTATATTTTTCTTTGCAGTGCTTTGCCTGGTTTATCTCCTGGAAATACAGGCCATCCGACTTAGTGTCAGTTTTGCGGCAAATCATGCCGCAAAAACAGCGGCGGGAGAGGTGGCATCAGTCGGGGTGCTGAATCCGTTCAGGCTTAAGTCCGATATGGTTGATCTGATCGGCAGGGAACGATTGGAACGAAGTATCGTAGAAGGCGGGAGCTCCGGGATACATTGCATTTTATCCGCCTATGATGAGGAGGAAGAAAACATCCGAATATGTGTAAATTATCGGCTGCGCCTGCCGTTACCGGAATTTACCGGAGTTACGGTGCTTCAGAAGCAGGAATTCCTTATTAAGGCATGGACGGGGTATAAGAAACCTGAACTGCAGCAGGATGACGGGAAGATAGTTTACATAACTGATAATAGGGAAGTTTATCATTCGGATATTCACTGTACTTACCTGGATCTGTCGGTGAGGTTTGTCCCGTCAGCAGCGCTGGCGGAAATGAGAAATCAGGACGGAGGGCGGTATTATGCATGTGAAAAATGTGTCCACGGTGAGGCAATGGCGGGAGTATATATTACAGACAGCGGCGGAAAATACCACAATTCGCTGAACTGCAGTGGGTTAAAAAGAACTGTCAATGCGGTAAAACTGTCTGAAATAGAAGGTATAGGAGGTTGCAGCAGATGTACCAGATAGCACAGTGGATGAGCATGATATATATGGCGGTACTTTCTATAGTAGATATCAACAGCAGGAAAATACCGTTTTGGGGGCTGATGACAGGATTTGCGGCAGCATTCACATACAGGATGATGCAGGGAAGAGAAGGGGCGGTACTTGCTTTGGCGGGGGCCGGGGTTGGATTTATTTTCCTGGGAATCAGTAAAATGACAGGTGAAGCTTTCGGATATGCGGACAGCCTGTTGGTGGTTATCCTGGGTATCTATCTTGGCTTTTGGGAGTTGTGCAGACTTCTGGCTATTTCATTTTTTATAAGTGCTGTATTTTCCATTATCATGCTTTCTGTAAAAAAAATGCACAAAAAGACATCGTTTCCGTTTATACCTTTTCTGGCACTGGGATATTTGCTGATGCTGCTTCCCGGAGGTGTAGCGTGAAAGAGAATAAAATAGTTTTGAGGAGTCAGGCAAATTGGCTGATTGGCTCGGCGACAGTTGAAATGTCATATTTGATTCCGTTTGTTTTTCTGGTGATTTTGTTAACGGTATATGCCACATTTTATTATCACGATAAAAATATCCTGCTTGGAGCCGCAGCTGAAACAGCCATAGTGATGGCACAGTCGGAACGTATGCAGAATGCAAACGGACAGACAGATATGCAGAGCTTTTTTCAAAGTCGGGTTGCGGGGAAATTGATTTTCTTCGACGATCCTGAGGTAGAGACTGAAGTATCAGGCAAGAAAACAAAGGTTACTGTATGCGCTGAAAGGGGGAAAATGAAAATTAAGCTGGAACAGCAGGCTGCTATTACAGAAACGGAGAAGTTGATCAGAAAGAAAATGATTTTGGAAAAACTGGCTGAGGATTACAAAGAAAAACAGGAGTTAAAACAAGAGGAGTGATTATGTTCCGGACAGAATTTGAAATAAAACTTAATCATGCCTGCCTTCATGTATATACAGACAGGCCTTATGAAGAAGATTATCAGATGCCCATGCTTTCAGGAAATATGCTTTTCGGGATTCTTCCGGTGGAAGGGTGTGAGATAGAAGGAAAAGGCTGTTATACTTATGAAATCAGCGGGCTTTCGGCGATGAAATCAAAATATGAGAAAACCCGGCTTGGAAAAGAAGAAATTGCAGGGTTTGTGAAACAATTATTAAAAGTGACAGAGGAACTTCAGCAATATATGCTGAATCCGGATTGTCTTGTGCTGAATCCGGAATATATTTTTTATAAACAGGAGCAGTGCTATTTTTGTTATCTGCCCGGAAAAGTCAGAGGATTGAAGGGATCTTTTCATGAATTGACAGAGTACTTTGTAAAAACACTGGATTATGAAGATACGGAAGGAATTTTTCTGGCTTATGAATTGCATAAAGCGACATTGCAGGAGCATTATGACCTGAGGCAGATCATGAAAGATTATGACAAACGCTGTATCGAACGGGAAGAAGAAAGATGTGAAGAGGAAAATAATGAATATGAAGAGGATAATAACGATGAGTGGGAGGGGATTTCAGGTTCAAAAAGGAATTATCTGTCCGAATTGTCCGGCGGAGATGAAGCGGATCAACAGAAGCAGAAATATGCAATATGGGCAGATTCTCAAGAGGAACAACAGGCAGATATGCTGCGTGAAGAGAGTGGGTTTTTTGCGCCGTGGCGCAATGCGGTGAAACGCTTCAGAAAAAAACGGTGGGGAAACTGGGATGACCTGTTTACAGAGAAAGATATTCTGTAAAATGAAATTCATGGACAACCTGTAAAAGCTGATGTATAGTTGTATTTATATATACCGGACAGATTAATTCATTTCCGGGATGAGAAAGTCAGGGGATTCAGGACATTCCTGTCCCGGAGGAGGATCGGCAGGAGAATCTTATGCCGTATAGTAGTTGCAAAAATAAAAATATATACAGATATAATACAGAACAGACAGGTGGTTGGAATGAAACAAAAAGGAACTGCAGTTTGCACAACAGGGTTGATCATTGTAAATATCGGGATTTTTCTCTTGACAATGCTTATGGGAAAGTCAGAGGATACACTTTTTTTGCTTGAACATGGTGCTATGTATCCACCATATGTGATAGAAGGACATGAGTATTACAGACTGATAACAAGCTTCTTTCTGCATTTCGGAATAGAACATCTCTTAAATAATATGGTAATGCTTGGGGCGTTGGGATGGTATCTTGAGCCGGCGGCAGGGAAGATGCGTTTTTTGATTATATATTTTGTGAGTGGAATCGGTGGAAATATTTTGTCTTTGATGGCAAACCGGCATTATGATCGCATGGTTGTCTCAGCAGGTGCATCCGGTGCAGTGTTCGGACTGATGGGTGCGCTGCTGTTTGTTGTTATCTGTAGCCAGGGGAAGCTCGGAAGACTGAATAAAAAAGGAATGCTGGTTATGGTTGCTCTAAGCCTTTATCTTGGATTGACAGATGTGGGGGTGGACAACATTGCCCATATAGGCGGTCTTGTGTGTGGTTTTGTTGCTGCGGCAATTTTACTGCATCATCCGAAACGGGCCTCCTATTATCAATCAATCTGAATATTACACGGGGAGTACAATGGAAAACGTAGTGCCTTTTCCCGGGACAGAATGTACACTTAGAATACCGTTATGTGCTTCAATGATTCGTTTGCATATGGGAAGACCAAGTCCGGTGCCGCCTTTTTTGTATGTTATAAAAGGTTCGAAGATGGACTTAATATATTCGTCTGAAATTCCGCATCCGCTGTCTGTCAGCTCAATAAGGAGGGACGAGGATTCTCTTCGGGCTGTGAGATAAATAGTCCCTTCTCCTTCAATAGCCTCTTTTGCGTTTTTAAACAGGTTCAGAATGACTTCTCTGAGTTTAACTTTATCCCCTGAGAACAGACCCAGGTCATCGGGGATGGAAGAAGTGAATTCAATATCCGGATTTTCATTATCCAAAGATATTACAAATGAAATCACAATCTCTTTCAGAAACTGTTCCATTGAAAAAACAGAAGAGTGCAGAGAGCCGCTGCTGTTGAATGCAGACAGTTCTTCCAGAAGCTGGCACATGTAATCAACATTATTTACAATCTGAAGCCAGTGAGGATCAGAGACGATTTCAGGATAATGTATCTGCATGAGCTGGAGCGAGGACGAGATAAGCGTTAAAGGATTACGGATTTCATGGGAGATTTCAGAAACAATTCTGTGGTGATTTTCAATTAGCTGACTGATAATCTGCTTAAGAGCCTCGTCTGTCTGCATCAGCCGGTTCATTTTGTCAGTATCAATTTTATGAAGCATATGTAAATTTCCTCCGGGATTTATCTTAAATTATTTAAAAACAAGTAAGATTTAAGGAGATTCTGTGTCTATTATACGGACTTCTTATAATGTAGTCTAGCATGTTAAAAAAAACGGTTCAACATAATCCGCATGACAATTTATGACAGCGTATAAAAATGTAAAAGATATATAAGCTTTAAGATGTAAAGCTATATATGGTGGTTAAAAATGCAAAGAATTGTTGCATCTTACGTTTTTTTGGTGAGGATTGCCGTAAAAACGCTTTTTCGCACTTCTCATAAAGCAAAAAATAAGATATACTACGGGTAAGGTTAGTGGCTGTTGAATCAGAATATTTGTAAGAAAGAAGGAAGAGAGCATGCAAGACGAAAATTGTATTTTTTGTAAAATTGCAGCAGGGGAGATCCCCTCTGCGACACTTTATGAGGATGAGGATTTCCGGGTGATTCTGGATCTGGGGCCGGCATCAAAAGGTCATGCATTGATTCTGCCAAAAGAACATTACCGCAATTTGTTTGATTTGGACGAGGAAATTGCGGCAAAAGCGATGATTCTGGCGAAAAAGATGATTTGTGTGATGAAAGAAGTACTTGGCTGTGATGGCTACAATGTTGTGCAAAACAATGAGGAAGTTGCCGGCCAGACAGTATTTCATTTCCATATGCATCTGATTCCACGTTACAAAGATGATAATGTGGGATTAGAATGGAACGTAGGAAGCCTGTCAGATGAGGATAAAGAAGACATCCTGAATAAGTTAAGAGAGTACCGGGGATAGAACGTTGACTGATAATCAAGAATTCGATGAGATTTATAAGAAGTACAAGAATCGTGTCCTGAGAACGGCATATCGGTATTCTCAGAATAAAGATATTGCAGAGGATGTGCTGCAGGATACATTTATGGCTCTGTATAGGGACATGAAGGTTAAAGGCTATACATCGGCAGATGATTACACGAATCTGGATGCATGGCTTTACACAACAGCGAAGCATGCCGCGTTGAACTATGGCAGATTAAGAAGCCGTGAGGTTCTGGCATTTGATTCTGAGGAAGAACTGCTGATAACTGAAAAGCTTACGACAGAAAGTGTTGAGTCAAAATATGTTGGGATGCTGGATGATGAAGAACGGCGACAGCTCAATGAGCGTGTTTTATCAGGTCTGTTAGCAAAGAATCCAAGATGGTATGAAATGATCAGGCTGGTGTGTGGTATGGAATTGTCAAAGAAAGAAGCGGCGGAACGGATGAATATAAGTCCGGATTTACTATATGTGACGCTTCACAGAGCAAGAGTGTGGATTAAAGAAACATATGGCGTAGAATATGAAGAATTAAACCGATATTAGAATAAATACGGTTTGGCATTCTTTGAATGCAACAAAGCGGACCGGTTATCCGGTCCGCAATAAAGTGTAAAAATTATTTTTGGGTGATTTCTTCGGCTAGCCGGATTATTTTTTCAATTGAATCCTGCTGACCGGAGCGGTTCATGGTGTCTATATACTTATCACGATTTTGGTATAATGTATGAACGGCATCAAGAAGAGTATCTTTTGTTACAGATTCCTCCTCCAGAACAATGCTGAATCCCTGACGTTCAAACGAACGGGCATTCAGAATCTGGTCACCGCGGCTTGCATTGGCAGAAAGCGGAATAAGAATATTGGGCTTCCTGAGGGCGAGGAGTTCGCAGATTGCATTAGCACCTGCACGGGAAATGACGATATCCGCCAGAGCGAATATGTCACGGAGTTCATCTTTGATATACTCGAACTGGACATAACCGGCTGTGCCGATAAGTGTACTGTCTGTCTTGCCTTTCCCGCAGAGATGTACGATCTGATAATCTTGCAGAAGTTCAGGCAGGGCAGAACGTACAGCGTTGTTCACTGCAACGGCACCAAGGCTTCCGCCGATTACAAGGATGACCGGTTTATCCCCAGTAAAGCCGCACAGATTTCTGGCAGCCTGGGGATTGCCGCTTAATAATTCCTGGCGGATCGGAGAGCCGGTGAGGACTGCTTTTTCCTTCGGGAGATGCTCTAAGGTCTCGGGAAAATTGCAGCAAACCTTTGTGGCTGAAGGAATTGCAAGCTTGTTGGCAAGGCCGGGGGTCATATCAGATTCGTGAATGATGACCGGGACTTTGTTCTGCTTGCCGGCGATAACGACCGGTACAGAGACAAAACCGCCTTTGGAAAAGATGACGTCCGGTTTCAGTGTGCGGATCAGTTTCCTGGCTTCACCGAGTCCTTTTAATACCCGGAAAGGATCTGTGAAATTCTGAACGCTGAAATACCGGCGCAGTTTTCCGGAAGAGATACCGTGATAAGGAATTCCGAAGGGTTCAATGAGTTCCTTCTCAATTCCCTCATAAGAGCCAATGTATTGAATATCATATCCCAGTTCCTTAAGCCTGGGAATCAGAGCAATATTAGGAGTGACATGACCGGCAGTACCGCCGCCGGTGAGAATAATTCGTTTCATAATGAATAACCTCCCTATGTTTTTACACTATAAATTCATATTAAACTTATTTAAAGAAAAGTCAAGAAAAAAAGCAAGAATCAAATTAAGGGGCGACAACATGAAAGAACCTAGAATTTTTTCACTTCAGGAAGAAGTCAGGCGGGAAGCTGAACATATTAAAAAAGAACTTGAGGAAGATCCGACACTGGATGATATCGTGGTGACGGAAGAGATGGATGCTGCTCTTCTGGAGTTAATTCATGCTTATGACAGAGAAGAGGAAGAACTTGACAAACGAGCGGCAGAATTTACGGAAGAACTGGCAGCAAGGAAGGCAGAAGAAAAGATAGCCGCCGCTGATGGAAATAAAACAATCTGTGCGGAAGATAGAAAAATTGCCGCAGCAGAGGATGACGCAACTAATGAAGAGGAAGATAGAACTAAAATTGTCAGATTCCGCAGCCGCAAGATACGGAAACGTGCCATGGTTTCTGTTGCAGCACTTGCAGTACTGGTGATGGCATTAGGGATAACAAGTGTGGGAAGTAAATCCTATTTGAAGATCGTTATTGACAGAATACAGGGAGAGAATAGGGTAAGAGTTATTAATGGGACAGATACGGATTGGATAGCATCTGAGGATGAAACAGAGAGTGAAATACTTGTTAAACTTGGTAAGAAAATGGGGGTGAATATACCTCAGCTTTTATATAAACCTTACGGCATGAGAGTAACAGGATATGAGTGCACGCAAGAATCGAGGAAGGCAAAAATTTTTTATACATACCAAGGGCAGCAAATTGAATATTTGATATATTCTTCTGACAGGGATTCTTCATTGGGAGTCGAGATTGAGGATGAACAGGTAGGTGCGTATATTGTGACTGTGGGCGATGTGGAAATAAAAGTGGAAGAATTTGCTGTTCCTGATGAGGAAGAAAATCGATTTGTTGCATCTTTTTTATACGGGGATACCTGTTATATGCTTCGGGGAATCATGGAAAAAGAAGAGTTTATGGAAATTGTAGAAAATTTATATTTTATCCAAAATATGTAAGAAATTCATAACTTTGTTGTTAACTTACCAGTAATATGCCAATAAGGCAGATAGGAGGTACAAACAAAGAGATGAAGAAAAAAAGGATGTTAATAAAAATCATGGCATTTGTGGTTGCATGCAGCTTGTGTTTTTCGTCTGTGATGACGGTGGCTGCGGAAACCGTGGACGGTGCAGAGCTGACCATGGAGGAAAGTGCAGAGGGTGAAATGACCATTATGCCCCGCGGTGCTTATCTGGCGGGAGGAGACTGTTCAATAACGAATCTTGGTAATGGCAGGATTTACGCAGACGGCAGTACATCGGCTAATTATACAGTGAATTATGTCGGGGTTACTGTTTATGTTGAGCGTTTGGTAAATGGAAGTTGGACTTCTTATTATTCCTGGGGGACAAGTGCTACAACAACCAGTTATGTCTCTACATCGAAAACACTGAAGGTGGAAACGGGTTACTATTACCGGGTTCGTGCCACACATACCGCGGGGATGTATTCTCCGTATGACTCTGGGTCATCCAGTACAGACGGTATCTGGATCTAATTGATTTATTTTCCTGAGCGACGGGGGCGGCCACCGAGTGTACCTTATACAGAGTTATACTATTCATCAATTTAATATATAAAAATATTAAAAGGATAGAAACCTGTGCTGGAAAACACCACTAACTTTTTATTATACATATCGGTGGCTGCCTCCGTCGTTCAGGAGGAGAAAAGGGATTTGTAATATAGCAGTCCGGTCAGAGAGATGGCTCTTTGACCGGACTGTTCCCATGTTCTGTTAAGATGAAAAACTGTCTAAGTCAGATTTTCTGTACTTCAATCATTATTCTTGAATTATCAGTATTTATTTTCCGGAAGCGGCCTTTAATGCCTGTGCGAGCTGATCCGGGCAGGATGTGGATTTGAATCCGCATCGGATGCCTTCAATACGGGAAATGACTTCGTTCACATCCATCCCTTCAACCAGGCGTGCGATACCCTGGAGATTTCCGTTGCAGCCACCTTCAAAAGAAACATTCTTAACTTTACCATCTTCAATATCAAATTCAATTAACCGGGAACAGACTCCCCTAGGTCTATATTGCATGTGTATTACCTCCTCTTATCCTGATGTAAAATATATAGTTGACGCCTTAATATTAAAGGCATAGAACTATGACGGTTAACAATGTCATATGTCAATGCTCATTATATCAAAAAGAAGGAGAAAACACCAGAAAAACATATAAAACGGTTTTTATGGAAATACCACTCTGCAGAAAAAGTTTTTCTCGTCATCATGCGGCAATTTTCAACATTTCCGTCCTTTGAAATTATTCTGAACTTCAGAAATGTAACTGTTCAAGTTGAAGAAAAAATGAAATGTGAGAAAGAAATTCACAACCTTCAGAAAGAAAATAGTTTACATTAGAAAGCGCTCGTGTGTAGAAATATGTAGAACGGTTTTTGGAGCATGTCCGGGGAAAGTGCGTTATAATGGCTGCAAACACAATTCAGCGATTGTGCAAATAAAAAGACAGGAGGGCTTCGTTATGTTTAATGAAGTAGTGACAGGCACCAACATTTTATGGTATTTGATGGCAGGTGTCGGAGTAATCGGGATTCTGGCAAAGCTGATGAATCTGATTACTTTGCGGCGTATGGTGAAGGCAGCCGCCAACATGCCGAAGAGCACACACAAGCTGATGAAACTGGTGCGGGCAAAGTATGAGCATGCCTGTATGACGCACGAAAGAGTAGAAAATGTTGAAGCATTTGTAGAGAAATACATATATGAATACAGAGGAATTGTGTTCAGGATTCACACATGGAGACAGCTTGAAATTCAGTGTATCTGGTTTGCGGGGATTCTGGCGGTGTTCGGCGCGACGGCCCATTTTATGGCAAATGGATTCGGGGAAGAAGTATATCGATACATCGGAATCGGGGCGGCAGAGATGGTGCTGCTGTTCGTTATCAGCCAGATTTCTGATGAAGAATACAAAAGAAATGCTGCAAAAAACTATATGGTAGATTATCTGCAGAATTCCTGCGGACGTAAAGTCAGAAGGAACAGACAGGCGGAACGGGAACAGATAGATGTGATTCAGACGGATCCTTCGCTGGCATATGCGGGAACTTCGGCGGGAGGCATGGATGGCGCACCGGGAGGGATGCAGAGGGACTTTTCAGGAGATCCATCAGGAAGGATGCAGAGGGACTTTTCGGGAGATGCATCAGGGAGAATGCAGAGAGAATCCCCCGGTGGCATGATGCGCGGGAATCCGGCTTATCCGGATCAGGAAAGACGCAGGAGAAGGAGAGTACAGGAGCGGGATATGGATATGGACAGAAGCGGCGGGTATTCTGCGGAATCACAGAGAACTCCCGATGATTATGATGATTCGTACCGGCGGCAGGATCTGCCGATCAATATAGAGGGAGAGCCCCAACACTTAGAAGAGGATGAAATGAGGGAACCGGGAACGACAGAAGAGGCTAAGCAGAGTATCCGCAGGACCGTAAAAGAAAGGGGGCAGGAAGCGGAAGGACAGCCGGCACTGAGAGAAGAGGCCATTCGGCAGATATTAGAAGAGTTTTTGGCTTGATAAACGAAAGAAGATTTGGTAGAATGTGCTTGATACAAAATATGAAAGTTGACGGAGAGGAAGGATAAACTAATGGCTGGTAAAGTGACATTTGATTATTCAAAAGCAGCAGGATTTATTCAGGAACATGAAGTTCAGAGTATGAAAGAGCTTACAGAACAGGCAAAAGCAAAGCTTGTGGCAAAGACCGGCGCGGGAAATGATTTCCTCGGCTGGATTGATCTTCCTGTTGAATATGATAAGGATGAGTTTGACAGAATTCAGAAGGCGGCAGAAAAGATTCGTCAGGAATCAGAGGTGCTGCTCGTAATCGGAATCGGCGGCTCCTATCTGGGCGCAAGAGCTGCTATTGAATTCCTGGGACATTCTTTCGCAAATAATGTTTCAAAAGAAATAAGAAAGTCTCCGGAAATATATTTCGTTGGAAACAGTATCAGCAGCACGTATATCAAAGATTTGATAGATGTGATCGGAGACAGAGATTTCTCTATCAATATGATTTCAAAATCAGGAACAACGACAGAGCCTGCAATTGCATTCCGTGTGTTCAAAGAGATTCTTGAGAAAAAATACGGAAAAGAAGCAGCGGCGGGAAGAATATATGCAACAACAGATAAGGCAAGGGGAGCATTGAAGAACCTGGCAACAGAAGAAGGATATGAAAGTTTTGTAGTACCGGATGATATCGGCGGACGTTTTTCTGTGCTGACAGCGGTAGGTCTGCTTCCGATCGCGGTAAGCGGCGTGGACATCACGGAGCTGATGGCGGGAGCAGCCGATGCAAGAAAAGCAGCTATTGAGAATGAATTTGAGGAAAATGATGCGGTGCAGTATGCGGCAATCCGCAACATTCTTCTTCGGAAAGGTAAAAATATCGAGGTTATTGCCAATTATGAGCCAAGCCTGCACTACGTTTCAGAGTGGTGGAAGCAGCTTTATGGCGAGAGCGAAGGAAAAGACCAGAAGGGAATTTTCCCGGCGGCAGTTGATTTGACGACAGACCTTCATTCCATGGGTCAGTTTATTCAGGACGGTGCAAGGATTATGTTTGAGACGGTTCTCAGCGTGGAGAAATCCAGGGCAGAGATCGTGCTGGGAGAAGAAGCTTCCGACCTGGACGGCTTGAATTATCTGGCAGGAAAGACGGTTGATTTTGTAAATAAGAGTGCAATGAACGGAACAATTCTTGCACATACAGACGGAAGTGTTCCGAACCTGCTCGTGAAGATTCCGGAGCAGACACCATATTATCTGGGACAGCTTTTCTATTTCTTTGAATTTGCCTGCGGCGTAAGCGGATACTTACTCGGCGTTAATCCGTTCAATCAGCCGGGCGTAGAAAGCTACAAGAAAAATATGTTCGCACTGCTTGGAAAACCAGGGTATGAAGCGGAGAGAGAAGAACTGCTTAAGAGACTGTAAAAAATCATTTCAGCATACAAGATGAGAGTGGGATACAGATGACAAGTAATTGGTATTTGATATTGATGGGCGTATTAGCTCTGGTGGCTCTGATTCTGGTCATTATCATCATTGTCGTAATTGTTAAAGGAAAAAAACGTGGTGATGAATACGATGATTATGATGAAGACTATGATGACGAATATGACGATTCGGAAGATTATGATGACGAATATGATGATTCGGAGGATGAATACGACGACGAATATGATGATTCGGAGGATGAAT
Source organism: Lachnospiraceae bacterium (assembly GCA_004556565.1). Lineage (GTDB taxonomy): Bacteria > Bacillota > Clostridia > Lachnospirales > Lachnospiraceae > Schaedlerella. The sequence continues at coordinate 62,259 of SFGN01000006.1, forward strand.
ACGACGACGAATATGATGATTCGGAGGATGAATACGACGACGAATATGACGATTCGGAAGAAGATTACGATGTCGAGGATGAATATGAAGAAGAACCTCCGAAAAAGACTTCCGGAAGACGCTGGAAGATTATTCTGGAAAATCTTGAGACATGGGAAAAATTCGACCTGGTTTTCTGCGATAATGTTGGAATCGGCAGGGAAAAGGGAAGAGATCAGTTTGAAAAATATATGCCGGTCAGAGAAGATCCGAGGGTATCCAAAGTTCATTGTGCAATTGTTATAAGAAGAGACGCTCTGTATCTGAAAGATATGGGATCCCGCAACGGAACCTATCTGAACGGAATCCGAATCCAGGAGCCGGTCGTGATTCAGAAAGACGATATAATCGGTGTGGGAGGCACACAGATAGAAGTAAAAAAGGTGTTGCGTGAGCGGCGATAGACAGAAACGTTTTTGTTAATAAATTAATGATTATCATTTTACAAGAGCCACAGAGGCTCTGTAAAATGAGAGAAAATGGCAGAGAGGCTTACAAGAAAGCCTCTCTGTTTGTTTACAAGGGTATCAAGCTGTGATAAAATAAAACTCACGAGCAGATAGGGAATGCCTGCCGTTTCTGGCATGAAAGGCATCCGAAACAGAAAACAATTTAGAAAATCAGGAGGTCGCACATGATAAAATTATATGAAAATGGCGTATATTTGCTGCACGGTACGGAAATCGTCGAGGCAGACGGCAGGCAGCAGATGCCGCTGACGCAGGAAGAAGCTGCAAAAAATACAATGGCATATGGAATCTTAAGTGCCCATAATACTTCAGGGAATATGGATAACCTGCAGATTAAATTTGATAAACTGACATCTCATGACATAACATTTGTGGGAATCATCCAGACGGCAAGGGCTTCAGGCCTGGAGAGATTCCCGATTCCGTATGTTCTGACCAACTGCCACAATTCTTTGTGCGCTGTAGGCGGCACGATCAATGAAGATGACCACATGTTTGGACTCAGTTGTGCGAAAAAGTACGGCGGAGTATATGTTCCGCCTCATCAGGCAGTCATCCACCAGTATGCAAGGGAGATGCTTGCGGGCGGCGGCAAAATGATTCTTGGTTCGGACAGCCACACCCGTTATGGTGCGCTTGGCACGATGGCCATGGGAGAAGGCGGACCGGAGCTTGTAAAGCAGCTTCTCAATAAGACATATGATATCAAGATGCCGGGCGTGATCGGAATTTATCTGGACGGTGAGCCGATGAAAGGTGTCGGACCGCAGGATGTTGCCCTGGCAATTATCGGCGCGACATTTAAAAATGGCTATGTTAATAATAAAGTTATGGAATTCGTGGGACCGGGTGTTGCAAAACTGAGTGCTGACTTCCGTATCGGCATAGATGTCATGACAACAGAGACGACATGCCTGTCTTCTATCTGGCAGACTGACGAGAAGATTCAGGAATTCTACGAAATCCACGGAAGAAGCGAAGATTATAAAGAACTGACACCGGGCGAGTGTACATATTATGACGGTATGGTTTATGTGAACTTAAGCGAAATCAAGCCGATGATCGCAATGCCGTTCCACCCGAGTAATGTATATACAATTGATGAACTGAATGAGAATCTGGAAGACATCCTCCGTGATGTTGAAAAGAAAGCACTTGTGAGCCTTGACGGTGCGGTTGACTATTCTCTGATGGATAAAATCATTGATGGAAAACTGTATGTAGAACAGGGAATTATCGCGGGATGTGCAGGCGGCGGATTTGAAAATATCTGTGCGGCGGCAGACATTATCCGCGGAAAGAATATCGGGGCAAATGAATTTACGTTCAGTGTATATCCGGCAAGTACGCCGATTTATATGGAACTGGTGAGAAACGGAGCAGTTGCCGACCTTCTGGCAGCCGGGACAATTGTAAAGACCGCGTTCTGCGGACCATGCTTCGGCGCAGGGGATACACCTGCCAATAATGCACTTTCCATCCGCCACTCAACCAGAAACTTCCCGAACAGAGAAGGATCTAAGCTGCAGAGCGGTCAGATTTCCTCCGTAGCATTGATGGATGCACGTTCAATTGCGGCAACAGCGGCTAATAAGGGATTCCTTACTCCGGCAACGGCGATGGATGTTGAATATACCGGACCGAAATATCATTTTGATGGAAGCATTTATGCAAACCGTGTGTTTGACAGCAAAGGAGTGGCAGACCCGTCAGTTGAGATTAAATTCGGGCCGAATATTAAGGACTGGCCGGCAATGCCTGCACTGCCGCAGAATCTTATATTGAAAATTGTTTCCGAGATTCATGATCCGGTCACGACAACAGATGAACTGATTCCTTCCGGAGAGACTTCTTCGTACCGCTCCAATCCGCTGGGGCTGGCAGAGTTTGCGCTTTCCAGAAAAGACCCTGCATATGTAGGCCGTGCGAAGGAAGTACAGGCTGCCCAGAAAGCAATCGAAGCGGGTGAGTGTCCGCTGGATGCACTGGAGGAGCTGAAACCTGTCATTAAGACAATACAGAAGGTTTATCCGGAGGCCGGAAAAGGAAATCTTGGCGTTGGAAGCACCATTTTTGCTGTGAAACCGGGAGACGGCTCAGCCCGTGAACAGGCTGCGTCCTGTCAGAAAGTGCTTGGCGGATGGGCGAACATTGCAAATGAATACGCAACAAAACGCTACCGTTCAAACCTTATCAACTGGGGTATGCTTCCGTTTTTGACTGATGCAGACCACGAAGCACTTCCGTTTAAAAACGGAGACTATCTGTTCATTCCGGATGTGAGAAAAGTGATAGAGGAAAAACAGTCCGCAGTGAAGGCATTTGTAGTTGCGGACGAATTGAAAGAGATTGAGCTGAAACTGGGTGATATGACAGATGCTGAAAGAGAAATCATTCTGAAGGGATGCCTCATTAATTATTATAGAGGATAAGATTTTCAGCAAGAATATAATTTGAAAATGCTCCCCTTAGGGCGGCGGTTTCACTGGAACAGCCTGCTTTAAGAGGAGTATTTTATTCTTTTTATAAATTTTTGAATAATGTTTGCAACATTTTGGTACTTTCTGTACTCTTATAAGTAGGATGGAAATAATTCGTGGAAGCGTCGAAGATAAAATGGAAGGAGGAAACAATGAAAGTGCAAAAACGTGAAAGAGCGAAGGAGAACGAACAGACACTGATCTGCAGAGCACGAAGAGGCGATGTCAAAGCGTTTTCTGAACTGTATGCACAGATTTATAAGGAACTATACAGATTTGCTTTTTTTACTTTAAAGCATCAGCAGGATGCGGAAGATGCAGTCAGCGAGACAGTGATCGCAGCCTACGAGAATATCGGCAGGCTCCAAAAGGAGGAATCTTTCCGGAGCTGGATTTTTACAATCCTTGCGAACCGGTGCAAAAGCCGCTTTAAGAGAAAAGAGGAACTTACGGAGCTGACAGAGGAACTGCCTGCCGGGGAGATGAACCATGAAGAGGCGTGTGATGTGAGAGAGGCATTTATGATGTTAGGGGAAGAGGATCGCATGATTGTGGCCTGGTCGGTTCTCGGCGGATATTTAAGTGAGGAAATCGGAAATGTGTTGGAGATGAATGCGGCAACTGTCCGTTCAAGGAAAGCGAGAGCTTTGGAAAAGATGAAACAGACATTGATGTAAAGAATGACCGGAACGGTATTGGAATTTGGGTGATGACAGAAAGGGATCGGAATGATGGATGAGAAAAAATTGAAGAAAATTATAGATGAACAGACTGAAGATATGGAAATCCCTGAATCCCTTCAGCCGGAAGCTGTTGAAGAGATGCTGAGGGAAAGGACGGAAGAAATTCAGAAAAAGAGCAGAAAGAGCCGATATAAAAAAGGCCTGGCTGCGGCTGCCTGCTGTCTGCTTGTGACGGGAGCTGTGGCCGGCGGTGCACTGTGGCTGAAGGGGAATTCTTCATCAGATCAGGCTGCCATCGGTGATACGGCGGGGGATGTCCCGTCGAAAACCGGGAAGGACACAGCACGTTTTGAAGTGACAGGCATCAAGACCGCAGAAAGTTATGAATCTGTGTATGACTATCTTCAGACGGCGAAGGAAGTCCGGCAGGCAAAGTATGGACGCATGGATAACGGAAGGGATATGGCTGCGGGAGCGACGGAAGAACTGGCGGTTGCAGCGGAAGCGGACAGTGCGACAGGGGATTTGGGATATTATGATACGAATGTCCGGGAAGAGGGTGTCGGAGAAGCAGATGTGGTCAAGACAGACGGCAAGCGTATCTATACAAAAGTCGGGCAGACAATCAAGATTGCCGGAATCGAACAGGATGACATAGAGGCTTTCGGAGCGGTCCCGATCGAGCAGGATACGTACGGCGCAGAATTTTTTGTCAGTGGTGACCGCCTCATTATAACTTATACAATGACAGAAGTGGTTGATCAGGTAACGGAAGAAGGAGAAATCTACGGCGGATATTATCGGGAATATGCAGTTGCGGAGACATTTGACGTAAGCAACCCGGCAGAGCCGAAATCACTCGGAAAGGTGACACAGAGCGGTGGATATAACACACTGAGGGTTGTGGGTGATTATGTGTACCTGTTCAGTGATTTTTATGCAGACGCCTATAATCTGAAACGGGATGACATCAGTACGTATATTCCTTCCGTTCAGGGAAAGAGCCTGAATTGTGAAGATATTCTCATGCCTCAGATTTCGGACGGTAATGCGTACACGATCGTGACGTCCTTCTCCTTAGATAATCCCGGAGAAAAAGTAGACAGTAAAGCGATTTTTGGTTCCGGAGGGATGTGCTATGTGAGCGGAAACAATATCTATATATGTGAGGCGGATTACGGAACAGCGGATTTAGGGAATACAAGTACCTGTATCCGGAAAGTTTCTTATAACGACGGCGTTCTCGAAGCAGTGGGACAGACGAGAATAGAAGGGACGCTGAATGATTCTTTCAGCATAGATGAATATGAAGGAAATCTACGTCTTGTCACTACAGTAAGATATTCATATGGCGGAGAAATCATGCTACTTGATGATGCAGCGGTTTCTTCAGACTCTGCGGCATCCGAAGATGAACGCCAGAATACGAACACGCTATATATTCTTGATGAAAATCTGAATGAATTGTCAAGGATCGAAGACCTTGCACCGGATGAAAGCGTATATTCAGCCAGATTCATGGGAAATACCGGATATTTTGTAACCTATCGTCAGATGGATCCGTTGTTTTCTGTTGACCTGTCCGACCCGGCAAATCCACAGATCATCGGCAGTCTGAAGATACCGGGATTCTCAGAATATCTTCATCCATACGGAGATGGGCTTCTGCTTGGAATCGGCATGGATACGGATGACACAGGGACGACGACAAATGGAGTGAAGCTTTCTATGTTTGATATTTCTGACCCGTCGGATGTACAGGAGGTGCAGAAATATGTGCTGGAAAATATGTATGCGACGGATGTTGCATATAATTATAAAGCAGCGCTTGTGGATGTCGGAAAGAACCTGATTGGTTTTGCGGCTTATGGGGATGAACAGGTCTATTATGTGTTTTCCTACGATGAAAATGGATTTAATCTGCTGTTCGAGCGGAATCTGACCGGCATGTACAATAACCCGAGAATGCTCTATTCCGGTGACAAAATTTATCTTGTTGCGGGAAATGTTATAGAATCTTATCGATTTGGGACTTTTGAAAAAGTCGATGATATAGTATTATAATAAAATAGGTGTTCGGAACATCGCAAATAAAGGATAAGGAATACAGATTTATGATATTTGACACACATGCACATTATGATGATGAACAGTTTGAACAGGACAGAGAAGGATTGCTCTTATCCATGAAGGATAGCGGTGTCGGCTGGATTGTGAATGCCAGTGCAGCGGTAGATTCATGGAAAAAGGTACTGGAGCTGACCCGAAGATATCCGTTCGTGTATGGTATGATAGGCGTACATCCGGATGAGGTCGGGGCACTGAATGAAGAAAAATTATCCGAAATGGAACGTTTGCTTGATGAAGAGAAAATAGTGGCGGTCGGAGAAATCGGCCTGGATTATTATTGGGACAATGAAAGCCATGACCTCCAGAAAGAATGGTTTGTCCGCCAACTTGATCTGGCACGAAAACACGGCCTTCCGGTAAATATCCATAGCCGTGAAGCAGCAGCAGACACCATGGAGGTCCTTAAGGCACACGGGCAGGAAATGAAAGCAACCATACACTGCTATTCTTATTCCAGAGAGATGGCGGAAGAATATGTCCGGATGGGGTATCTGATAGGAGTCGGCGGCGTGGTAACCTTTAATAATGCAAGAAAACTGAAAGAAACTGTGTGTGCGGTTCCACTTTCACATATCGTTCTGGAGACGGACTGTCCTTATCTTGCACCGGTGCCTTACCGTGGAAAAAGAAATTCATCTGCCAATCTGCATTATGTCGTCAGAGCAATTGCAGAGCTGAAGGGTATTACAGAAGAAGAAGTGGTGCATGTGACGGCAGAAACTGCGAAAGCATTTTATGGAATATCATGAAGAATAAAACTGCGGGAAGACTTTAAGAAATCCTGTCAGGGAAAATACAGAAAAACTTATGCGACAGAAAGGGATTGGATTATGAAGGAACCTGTGCTTGGCAATCCGCAGAATACAATTGCGGTGCTCCAGAAGTATAATTTTACGTTTCAGAAGAAATTCGGACAGAATTTTTTGATTGATACGCATGTGCTTGATAAAATAATCCGCTCGGCGGAGATTACGAAAGATGATATGGTTCTGGAAATCGGACCGGGAATCGGGACGATGACGCAGTATCTGGCATGTGCCGCAGGAAAAGTTGTTGCAGTGGAAATTGATAAAGCCCTGATTCCGATATTGGAGGATACCCTCTCAGATTATGATAATATCAAGATTATTAACGATGACGTCCTTAAAGTGGATATTTCAAAGCTGGCGGAGGATGAAAATGGTGGAAAACCGGTCAAGGTTGTTGCAAATCTTCCATATTATATAACAACACCGATTATCATGGGACTGTTTGAGAATCGTGTACCGGTCAAAAGCATTACTGTGATGGTTCAGAAAGAAGTGGCGGACAGGATGCAGGTCGGTCCGGGGACGAAAGACTATGGCGCATTGTCACTTGCTGTCCAGTATTATGCAAAACCGTATATAGTAGCGAATGTTCCGCCAAATTGTTTTATGCCGCGACCAAAAGTGGGATCGGCAGTGATCCGTCTTGAGAAGTATGAGAAACCGCCGGTGTATGTTAAGGATGAGCGGCTGATGTTCCGCATTATACGGGCATCTTTTAATCAGAGAAGAAAAACTCTTGCGAACGGTCTGAAGAATTCTCAGGAACTGGATTTTACAAAAGAAGAAATCGAGCATGCAATTGAATGTCTGGGAAAAGGAACAGGGATACGCGGTGAAACACTTACACTTGAGGATTTTGCAAAGTTAAGCAATCTTCTGGGGGAAATGCCCGAACAAAGGCGGTAATAGCCGTACAACAGAGAAAAGTAAAAGAATAAGTTTGACGAACTACCCGGATGGCATTATGACCGTCCGGGTAGTTGTTCATAAATATTTTATAGACATTTCATTGTATATAGCACTTAGTTTTAGTATAATAAAGCAGATGTGATGTAAGTTGTGAAAAGTGATAGGAGGATGATTTATGCCAAAAGACATTGACAACATCTTTTTTGAGAACACCCCGAAAATTCTGGAACTCGCGGAGAAATGTGAACGGAACAATACGATAGACAAAGAATTGTATACGCAGTATGATGTGAAGCGAGGACTTCGTGACCTGAACGGAAAGGGTGTGCTGGCGGGGCTGACGAATATTTCAGATGTTTGTGCCAAGAAACTTGTCAACGGAGAAGAAGTGCCGTGTGAAGGAAATTTGTATTATCGCGGATACAATATAAAGGATATTGTAAAAGGATTTCTGGAAGCAAAGCATCCGGGATTTGAGGAGACGGCATATCTGCTTCTTTTCGGGGAGCTGCCGACTGCGCAGCAGTTGGAAGAATTCTGCGGCATGGTAGCAGAACGAAGGACACTTCCGCCGAATTTCGTAAGAGATGTTATCATGAAAGCACCAAGCAGGGACATGATGAATAATATATCAAGAAGTATTCTTCAGCTGTATTCTTATGATGATAAAGCAGACGACACCAGTATTCCGAATGTACTGCGCCAGTGTCTGAACCTGATCAGCCAGTTCCCGATGCTGATGGTTTACGGTTATCATGCATATAATTACAGGAATGGCCAGGATTTATATATTTATGCTCCTGACCCGAAACTTTCCACAGCGGAGAATATTCTGATGATGCTCCGTGAAGACAGGAACTATACAGAACTTGAGGCGACTATCCTGGACATGGCAATGGTGCTGCATATGGATCACGGCGGCGGTAATAACTCAACATTTACTACTCATGTCGTGACATCTTCCGGTACAGACACGTATTCCACGATATCAGCGGCCATGGCATCCCTGAAAGGTCCAAAGCACGGCGGTGCGAATATTAAAGTCACACAGATGTTTGATGACATGAAGGCCAACCTGAAAGACTGGGAAGATGAAGATGAGATCAGACATTATCTGGAAGCTCTTCTTGATAAGCAGGCGTTTGACAAAAAAGGTCTGATTTATGGAATGGGACATGCTATTTATTCGGTTTCGGATCCAAGGGCAGAGATATTTAAGAAGTTTGTTAAGCAGCTCGCCCGGGAGAAAGGGTGTGAAAAGGAGTATGCTCTGTATGAAAAGGTTGAGCATATGGCACCGAAGGTTATCGGAGAGAAACGAAAGATTTATAAAGGCGTAAATGCCAATGTAGACTTTTACAGCGGGCTTGTTTACAGCATGCTGAACCTGCCGCCTTCACTTTATACTCCGATTTTTGCGGCTGCAAGAATCGTAGGCTGGAGTGCACATCGATTGGAAGAACTTAAAAATGTGGATAAAATTATCCGTCCGGCATATAAGCCGCTTGCACCGCACCGTGAATATGTAAAATTGGAAGACAGATAAACAGACAGGATTGAGAAACATGAAAGATGAATTTTATTTCCCTTCGAAGGATGGAAATACCGAAATTCACACAGTTGAATGGAAGCCGGAGGGAGAAGTAAAAGCAGTACTTCAGATCTGCCATGGGATGGTTGAATATATCAACCGATATGATGAATTCGCAGAATATCTGTGTTCCCGGGGAATATATGTGGTCGGAAACGATCACCTGGGGCATGGAAAGTCTGTCCAGAGCAAAGCTGAATATGGATTTTTCCACGAGAAATATGGAAATTCCTGTGTGTTGGGTGATATGCACACCCTACGACAGAGGACGATGAAAAAATATCCGGATGTGCCGTATTTTATGCTTGGACATAGTATGGGGTCTATTATGCTGCGTCAGTACATCAGGCTTTACGGAGATGGGCTGTCAGGTGCCCTGCTGATCGGCGTGGTGGCGGAACAGCCGGTGGGAGTCTTGCGGCTGGGGCGTGGCCTTTGCCGTGTGATTGCACTGTTCAAAGGATGGCATTACCGGAGTAAACTGGTAGATAACATGGTGGTGGGAAGTTTTAATAAGAAATATAAACCTGCCCGCACCAGGGCAGACTGGATCACAAGTGACCAGAAACGGCTTGATGCATATGTGTCAGATCCATTATGTTCTTTCATGTTTACTGTGAATGCATATTATCATATGTTTGGCGGCATGATGCAGATGGAAAAGAAGGAAAGTGTATTCATGATTCCGAAAGACTTACCGGTTTTGTTTGCAGCCGGTGCAGATGACCCGGTTGGTAAATATGGCAAAGGAGTCAGAAAAGTTTACAATAAATACAAATCAGCAGGAATTCAGGACGTGACCCTGAGGCTTTATGCAGGAGACCGGCATGAACTGTTGAATGAACAAGACCGGGCACAGGTCTATGAGGATCTGGCAGGCTGGATAGAGAATAGGATTTGATATGAGTTTTTTCCCATTAGAATGTGTACCTGTCATACGCAGTGCAGGATAAGGAATATGAAACTTGTAATTAATTATGAAAACCGCTATATGAAGGAAAAGAAGCCTTATATAGCGGTTTTAATGTTTAAGAATAACCGTTTGACCGTCATTTGCAACCGTTCGAAGAAATGAGATTTTAATTCTTAAGTGAATTTGATATCTTTAAGTTGATACCATAAATTTATTGTGAGAAGCTCTGTGCAAATCATATAAAAATGTGGTATGATATAGGGGAGTATGAATAATCATTTGGGTGGTAGCAATATGGTTATTATACTTTTCAACACACAATTAAAAATAATGAAGGAGGTAAAGTATGATTTACGAAAAAGGTAAACTTAAGATGACGCGTACGGCACGTCGGTTCTTGAGCGGATTCCTTGCATTGCTGATGGTCGTAGGTCTGATTCCGACAAATGCATTGGCGGCACCGGCGGATGACCCGACAGTGACTATTCAGGCTGACGTCAATGGAAGCCTGAAGGAACTGAACGGAGCATCCATTTCGTATGACACCAGTGACGATTATGTGTTCACAATCACAGCGCCGGATACAGCAAGTGGTGGTGAAGCATGGGCTGGCTGGGATGAGAATACGGTTGCTATTGTTCGGTGGACTGACAATCATGTTGAGTCTGCTTATGCAGTAAGGACGGATGATACGAATAAAACTGCAATATTCAGACTGAACACTCACAATGTAAACGGGTTATCTACCAGCTGTACAATAACAGTAGCCAGTGCAGATTACCGTTCTGTATTTACAGTAAAGGCTACAGGTCAGCCAGATACTAATGTAACTTATGGCGATACACATGTACTGCCGGTAACTCAGTCAACAGCCACACCGGAGGGCAGGGCGTTTATCGGATGGGAAGACGATGACGGTATGATATATGCACCGGGTGCATCAGTAACTGTAAAGAAGGATATGAACTTTTCAGAATACTTTGCAGATGTGAATGCCGAACAGTATGTTGTTACATTCCAGGATGGTACGGGCAATGTCCTGCAGAGTGCAGCTTATGACAATGGCGCAGCGGTGACAGCACCGGCGGATCCGTCACGTGAAGGCTATACTTTTGCCGGATGGGATAATGGATGGGCCGCAGGAACAACAGCAACAGCTAATGTGGTTTATACTGCACAGTGGACAGCAAAAGAATACGATATCAGCTTAGACAGTAGTACAGCATCAAATGTTGACATAGTATCAAGCACTATACCGGATAGGGCTAATACAGGAGATACTGTAGTTGTTTCATTAAAAGCAAAAGCTGGATATGAGGTGACAGGAGTTATTCTTGGCGGAGACGGCATCGGTTATGTTCCGTGCAACTTAATTGAAGCGTCGGGCGAATGGTATAGATTTTCATTTACAATGCCTGCAGCAAATGTTAAGATTCTTGCAGTCGTACATACACAGGATAATGAAGTTACTTTCATGACAGATGGTGAAGGTGTCTGGGATACACAGAATGTAGAAACAGGCGATTATGCAGCAGAACCAGCGGAACCGACAAAAGAAGGTTATACTTTTGAAGGATGGAGTACTGAGAAAGGAAATGCAGGAAAAATTGTAGATGTTACGACAACTGCAATTACAGAGGCTACCACATATTATGCAATCTTTACTCAGAATACATACAGCATCACTACAGACAGTCTTGTTACATCAGATAAAGCTACTGCTATTATCGGCGAGACGGTAACACTTACTGTAGATGTTATGCCGGAAGGTCAGAAATTTGCAGGAATTACGGTTGTGGGCGATGACGGAGCAAGCATCTTGCCGACAGATGCTGGTATCGGAACGTATACATTCGTGATGCCTGCACAGAATGTCACAGTCAGTGTTCAGACGGCACCGAAGCAGTACAACGTTAAGTATATGGTAGACGGATCTCTGTATGATATTCAGAGATATGACTATGGCACACCAGTGGCACCTCCGGCTGTTCCGGCTAAGGAAGGCTACGAGAACGGCAGATGGGTGAATGTGGAAACAGGCACAACATGCCAGCCGGGTGTCCATACTATTACACAGGATGTGACATATGCCGCTCAGTATACTGCAGAAAAATATGAAGTGACAACTGAAGTTGTTGGCGCAGATGTCGCAGAGATTGTTCTTGAAGGAACAGCACCGGATACTTACGCTGTTGATTCTACAGTTAAGATGTCCATTACAACGCCGACAGGTTATGTGTTGACAGGAATCATCGCTGCAAATGCAGATGATGCAGAGCAGGTCGTTCAGGTAATGACCATAAAAGACGGAGAAAAATATTCCTTCACAATGCCTGCATTTAATGTAAAGGTTACAGCAACATTTGAGAAGATTCCGGCAGAATGCTATGTGATCAAATTCGTGGCAGACGGAAGTCTTTATGATGTGGCATATGCGGCAGAAGGAGAAGTAATCCCGGCGCCGGCAGATCCTTCCAAAACAGGTTATACATTTGACGGATGGTATGACGGAGCTGATAAACTGAATTCCAATACAAAGGCTTCTAAGGATGTTACATATACAGCAGAATTTGAAGCTGAAGATTATAATATTGTGACTGTTGTTGATCCGGCAAGCGGAGCGGCAGTTGATACCAATACCGGAAAATACGGCGAGGTTAAGACTATTACAGTGACACCTGAGACGGGTTACGAAGTAGAGTCTGTGACAGTAATCGGCTTTAGCGGAAATGCAGTTTCCTGCGTACCTGTAACTGGAACAGTATATCAGTTCACAATGCCTGCTGAAGATGTAACGGTAACTGTTACCTTTAAAGAAGTTCCAGCAGGAAAAGCAATTGTTAAATTCGTATCCAACGGAGCACTGTATGACTTACAGGTTGTAACAAAGGGTGAAAACGGAACGACTCCTGCTGTAGCACCTGCACGTGAAGGTTATGGGTTCCTTGGATGGAGCAATGACGGCGGTGCTACAAAAGTAAATTCGGGTACAGCATATACTGTTGCAGCTGATGCGGCAGATGAAGTTGTATACGAAGCACAGTGGGAAGAGAATAACAAAGAATTTGCTATTATTACAACTACACCGGAAGGTGTGACACTTACCTGCCCTGATAATAAAGCACTTGTAGGCGCTCAGGTGAAATTTACAGCAGAAGAAGCAGAAGGTTATGATCTTGCTTATGTGACTGTAACGACAGATGGCGGTGTGGCTGTTGAAGCTATCAGAACCGGATCAAATGAATATGCATTCACAATGCCGGGAGATAACGTAACAATTTCTGCAAAAGCCCTGAAGAAGGTTCAGGTTTACACAATCGACTTCAAACTTGCTGACGGTACAATGTATGACCGCCAGACGCTGGAAGAGGGCGCAGCAGTTACTGTTCCTGCAGCACCGGTTAAAGAAGGATACAACTTTATTGGATGGTTTGATGCAAAATCAGGCGGCAATCAGATTGTAGAACCGGCAACAGCAGAAGGAAATGCAACATGGTATGCACGTTTTGAAGCAAAGACACTGACAGTTGACTATGTAGATGTAAAGGATGCAGCTGCACCGACAGGAATCACAGTTACATATGGCGCACCGTACACAGTAATCACACCGGCAGACACAACAAAATTTGTATGCTGGGCAGCAAGTGACGGACAGATCATGCTTCCGGGTCAGGCATACACATTCACACAGGATGTGACCACACTTACGGCAGTTTATGAAACCGTTGATCCGATTTATATCGTTACCTTCAAGGATCTGGATGGAAAGGTTTATTATTCAGCTCTTGCACAGCTTGATAATGACTATACGGTAACAGCACCTTCCTTCCCGGCAGCAGAAGGCTATGATATGTCAAATGCAAAATGGGTAAATGGATCAGCATCACTTGATGCAGGCGCAGTAATCACCGGTATTAACAGCGATGCAGTGTATACCATTGATGATGCGGAACAGATTGACTACACAATTAACAAAGTTGTTAATGGCGTAGATGAAGTTTACGTACAGGTGGCAAATAAGGCTAATTATGGCGATGTTGTAATAGTTACAGCAGCTGAAGTTCCGGGTTACCTGCTTACAGGCATTACGGTTGAAACAGCAGCGGAAGCAATTCCGGTATCAGCAAAAGCAGACGGCACTTACACATTCACAATGCCGGCAGCAGACGTGACTGTTACAGCAGTTTATGAAGAAATTCCGCCGGAAACTTATGTTGTTAAGTTTATGGCAAATGGAAGTATGTATGACTGGGCATTTGTTGCGAAGGATGATATAATCACACCTCCGGCAGAAAATCCGGTTAAGACAGGCGCAACGTTTAAACAGTGGAATACAGTTGAAAACGGAAGCGGCAACAAACTCAATACAGACAGCACAGCAACATCTGACATTACCTATTATGCAGTATTTGAAAACACAGATTACAATATTTATGTCACAGAAAATCCGGATCTTTCCGGAGCAGCTGTAGCAGGGCCGACAGCGATTTACGGTGAGATTAAGACTCTTACAATTGCTGACAAGACAGCAGAAGGTTATGTTCTTGATTCCATCACGATCGTAGATGCAAACGGAAATGCAGTTCCGTATGCACCGGTAGCAGCAGGAAGCGTATATTCATTCATGATGCCGGCTTCCGATGTGACAGTAACAGTAAATTATGCTGAGATTCCGGCTGGATCTTCTGTAGTGAAGTTTGTATCAGACGGAGCACTTTATGACTACCAGGTTGTAACTCAGGGAACACAGGGCAGAACACCGGCAGCAGCACCGACAAAAGACGGCTATACATTTACAGGCTGGTCAAAAGATGGTGTTACCAGTGTGGCGGCAAATGCGCTTTATGACGTTCTTGAAGGCGATCCGGAGATCATTGTTTACACCGCACAGTGGGTACAGAACCCGACAGACTTCGTAATTTCCACAGTTGAAACAAATACTTCAATCACAGCACCGACAATCGGTACGGTTGGAGAAAATGTGACATTTACTGTTGTGGCAGATGCTGGCTTCGATCTCTCTTATGTGAGAGTATACAAGACAGCTACAGGTGAAGCTGTGACAGGCGTGACGAATACAGGTGTAGATACATATACATTTGTGATGCCGGAAGCTGATGTTACAATTGAAGCGGCTGCAGTAGATCATGTTGATATCTACACGATTGACTTCAAGCTGGATGACGGTACGATGTATGACCAGCAGACACTTGCAGAAGGTACACCGATCACGATCCCGGCAGCGCCGTCAAAAGAGGGACACACATTCCTTGGATGGTTTGATGCACAGACAGGCGGAAACTCGATTGGGGATACTCCGGTTGCTGACGGCGACGCTACGTGGTACGCACACTTTGAAGCAAACGACCTGACTGTAAACTATGTTGACGAAAAAGATCAGTCAGCACCGACAGGAATCCCTGTTAAATATGGTGAGCCATACAAAGTGCTTGCACCGGCGGATAATACTAAGTTTATATGCTGGGCAGCCGATGACGGACAGATCATGCTTCCGGGTAAGGCATACACATTCACACAGGATGTGACAACCCTTACAGCAATTTATGAAACAGTAGACCCGATTTACGTTGTTGAGTTCAAGGGCATCGACGGTAAGGTTTACCACACAGCACTTGCACAGCTCGATAACAATTACACTGTAGTTACTCCGTATGCTCCGGCATTGGAAGGATACACAGTTAAGGCTCAGGCATGGCAGAAGACAGACGGAACAGTAAGCTATGCGGCAGGTGTTGCAATCGACAACATCGCAGAGAACATGGAATTTGTTCTTGATGCAGAAGCAAATACTTATCCGATCACAATCAATGTGGCTCCGTCTGAGGTTGGCGCAGAGAATGTAAGTGCTACAAACGGTACTTACGGCGAGACAGTTGTTGTTACTGCAAATATTCCTGCAGGATATTATCTGAAGGACATCAATGCAGTTACAGCTTCAGGAAAAGGTATCGCACTTGCTCCGACAGAGACAGAAGGAATTTATACATTCGTAATGCCGGCTGAGGCAGTAACAATTAATGTGACATACGAAGAAATTCCGGCAGGATATTCTCTCGTTAAGTTCATCAGTGAAGACAGCCTGTTTGATTATCAGGTGGTTGAAAGAGGAACAACAGCAACAGCTCCGACCGCTCCGGTACGCAATGGATACACATTCAAGGGATGGAGCAGAGACAATGGAGTGACAACAGTAGCAGCAAATGGTGTTTACCAGGTTGCACTGGGAGACGACGATGTAATTGAATACATCGCACAGTGGGATGCAGTAGAGTACAATGTGGTTTATGATGCGGCAGGCGGAACACCGACACCGTCATCAGAGATCAACATTACATACGGCTCACAGATCACACTTCCGGCAGGACCGACACTTGTAGGCTCAACATTTGTTGGCTGGCAGGATGCACTGACCGGTATGGTATATGATGCAGGTGTGAAGTACACAGTTACAGCATCTACTACATTTACAGCAATTTACACAGTTAATGAATACGTTGTTAAATTCGTTGACCCGGTAACAGGCATCCTTTACGGATATGAAGGCGTAGCAGCAGGTACTGCAGTTACAGCTCCGGTTGCACCGGTAAGAATCGGATACAATTTTGTTGAATGGGCAGAAGAAGGCAACGATACCAACCGTGTGGCAGCAGGCGGAACAACAGCCGCAATTACAAAGGATACCACCTTCGTGGCTGTATGGGAAGCAGCTGAGTACACAGTAACAGCAGGTGGCACTAACTGCACAGTTAATCCATCTACACAGAGAGTAACTTATGCAGAAGATGTAACGTTTACAGTAACACCGGATGCTGATTATGAAATCGAAACCGTATACATCACATATACAGAAGGTGGAATTCCGGTTATTACAGTCCTGAATCCGATCACTGAAAATGCAGATGGTTCAAAAGAATACGGCTTCGTAATGCCTGGTGCAGATGTAGAAATTACAGCTGTAGCTAAGCAGACAGTATTTAATGTATTTGACAGAACAGATGCCAATGTAAACATTGGTCCTCACGTTGATAAGGCAAAGGTTGGCGATGATGTAGTATTTACAGTATCTGCTGACAAGAATTACAGCGTAGGTAATGTATTTGTTGAAACAACAGCAGGCACAAAGATTCCGGTAAGTGTAGTACTTAATGGAAATGACGTGGAATACCACTTCACAATGCCGGCAAGCGACGTAACAATTTACGTTCAGGAAGTACAGAATGAACATACTGTATATTATCTGGATGCTGACAACACATTACTGGAAACAGTAACTGTGAAAGCAGGAGAAACAACAACAGCCAAGACACTGACCGCTCCGGAAGGATATAACTTCATCGGATGGAAGTGGCTGATGACAAACAAGGCTGACATTGCACCGGGTGCTGATTTCACAGTAGAAGAAGATATGTACCTGCAGGCAATTTACGAAGGCAAAGAATACGAAGTATCTGCCGGAGTAACAGAGAACATCTATATCCTGAAAGCTGACCAGGGTAAAGATATGAGCAACAGTGTGGACATTCTGAACAACAGAGCAAACACACTGGTTGCTAAGACGGGAACAACCGTATACTTCCAGGTTGCTGCTGATTACAACTGGATGATCAGTGAAATCACGATCACATCCAAGGGCGGAAATACAGACCTTGCAGTGGCACCGACACTGATTGCAAAATCAGTTGTTACAGGAGCACCGACAGGACAGGAAGACCAGAACGGAAGCGACCTGTTCACATACGCATTTACAATGCCGGCAGAATCTGTTGAAATCAACGTTTACACGAAGGCAAGAGAATACAACGTACAGGTTGTAGAGAATGTTCCGGAGAACGGTGATTACACAATCAACGGATACCGCACGACAAATCATAATGTTGCTCAGGGAAGCACTGTGGAAATCGCAGTTGTTCCGGAAGCAGGCTACATCGTTAAGAGCGTAGTTGGAACTTATACAAACAAACTTGGCCTTGTAACAGAAGTGGCAGGAACATTTGACAGCGCAGCGGGAACTTACACATTCCCGATGGTACCGTTCGATGTGACAGTTGTGATTGAATATGAGGCAATTCCGTACAATGTAAATGTTACAAACAGCAACGGTACGGCAGCAGCTCCGGGAACCTACAATCCACAGATTGACGGTAAATTCGGAAAAGCACTTGAAACATTCGATGTTGACAATAAGGGTTACATTGTTCTCCTGAATGCAGATGATTCTCTCAAGGTTGAGCAGGATTTCGCAACAGGAATCACATACCCGGTTAACGGAGAATACAATGTAGGTGACACAGTAAGATTCCAGATTGCAACCTACAGAGGTTGGGTATTCAATGGTGTAAGTGTAACTTATGCAGGCGGTACCAAGACAGTTCCGGTAACATTGAAGGATGGTGTATACTACTTCACAATGCCGGCAGAAGATGATGTTGTAATCACAGCAGACTTTGTAAAAGACTACTACACAATTACTAAGGAAGTTGTCGGAGAAGATCACGGCTCTATCCTGATGAATGGTCTGACGGAGAACAGAATCTCTGCTGAGTACAAGTCAGATGTTAACGTTGTAGTTACTCCGGACGAAGGATACTATGTAAAGAGCATTTCTTATGCACTTGCAGATACAACGGCAAATGATTTCAGCAATGGAGTACGTTATGACGGAACTCTGCTGACAGACGTAGATGATACAGCTCATGAGATTACCTTCCATGTACCGTCATCTGACGTAACAGTATCTGTAGAGTATGCTAAGATTGATTATACTCTTACAACAAAGGTTAACGGCATTGACGGCGGTCAGGTTAATGACCAGGAAGGCGGAAAGATTGAACTTTCCACAGTTAAGACAACAGTAGGCGAGCAGGTTGAAATCACAAGCACGCCGCACCACGGATACAGAATGGTAAGCCTTGTTGTTACAAATAAGACGACAGGTGAAGTTGTTCTCCACTCATTGAAGAACACAGAACCGGAGAAGGATGTAAGCAATTACTACTTCACAATGCCGGCTGATCCGGTTGAGGTTTCCGCTGTATTTGAGAAAGTGAAATTCGTGGTAACATATATCAACTATGACAACACAGTAGTTGGTTATGAGGCAATCACATATCAGGAAACTGCAGATGTTGCAGGACACGTACAGAATGTGGTAGCAGGAGCTAACGGTAAGCACTTTATCGGATGGGTATCTGACGATGTTGAGACGCCTGTTACAGTGCCGAGCGTAAACAACGATGATTTCGTAGTCGTAAAAGACACGATCATCAAGGCTGTATTTGATAACGACGTAACAAACGTTGTATTCAACGCAACAGTAAATGGTGTAGTTGAGTCTGAAAACAATGCAACACCGGATTCATTTACACTGGTTAAGAAGTACAAAGACAAGATCACATTCACGGCTACTCCGGATGCCGGATATGAGGTCGACAAAGTTACAGTAACAACACTGGATAAAGAAGGCGAACCGCTATACGTTAACTTCACAGAATCCTTTGAAGGTAAGGTCGGCACATATAGCTTCTCTATCCCGGCAACATACAAAGACAGCGTACATGATGTACAGTCTGAAGATGTTATAGTAACCGTAACATTCAGAACAAGCACTTATACATTGACAGAAGCTGATGACAACGGAACGAATGGAACTGTTGCAGTAAACGGACGTGTTTCCACTCAGAAGACATTTAACTATCAGTATCAGGAGCCTGTAACAATTACAGCAACACCGGATGCAGGATATTATGTAGTTTCTATCGTTGTAACAGCAGATGACGATGGTGACGAAATGTTCACAACAGGCGTTCAGGCGGCTCCGGCGATGAACACACCGGCAGGTGACCCGCTGACGCTGTCATTTGCAATGCCTGATGAAGATGTAACATACAAAGTTACTTATGCAAAGATTGATTACTCTATCACACGCGTATTCAATGAAGAGCAGGGTACAGTTACATCTGTAGACAACGCTCAGATTGATGATGTTGTTGACGTAACAGTAGAACCGAAACAGGGCTACAAGCTTGAAAGCCTGACAGCAACTTATGATAACGGCAGGAAATCACTTGTCCTTACAGAAGTTGGTGAAAATCAGTTCACATTCACAATGCCGGCTAAGGCTGTGACAATTACGGCTGTATTTACAGAAGTTACTTACACAGCTACACTGACAAAAGAAGGTGAAGGTACTGTAAGACTGAATGGCCACAACACAACAAAAGTCAATGCAGATTATCTTGACGTTGTTGTAATCGACGCAACACCGAAGGCAGGATGGGAGCTGACATCCATCACAGTTGACGGTGGAAATGTTGAAGTGACACCGGCAATTGATCCGGACGGCGGTACTTACGAATTTGTAATGCCGAATTACGACGTGGAAATCTCTGTTGTATTCGAAAGATACGAGAGTGCAGTTGATGTTTACGAAGTAAATGCATACGAAGACGGTCACGGTCTGGTAACAATCGCTGAGACAGGTAAAGTCGGAGACAAGATGACTCTTGTTGCTGACCCGCATGACGGATATCGTGTAAAACGCGTTATCGTAACAGATGCAGAGGGCAATTCTATTCCGGTATCCTTTGTAAGTGAGACCAAGGAATATGTTGAGACATGGAGCTTTACAATGCCTGCAAGCGCTGTAAGCGTGAAAGTGGTATTTGAAGCATATGCAGCATCTTATTATGTAGACTGCCGTACAGATGACTGGTATTATGATGCGGTTACTTATGTAACAGATCAGGGATACTTCACGGGTATGACAGATAACATCTTTGGACCGAACATCCTGATGACTCGTGAAATGTTCGTGGCTGTCCTCGCGAGAATGGAAGGCGTTGACATTTCCAAGTACTACAGACAGGAAACAGGTTTTGTAGATGTTGACATCGATGGATGGTATACACCATATATTGCATGGGCTCTTGAGGCCGGAGTAACCACAGGTTACACAGACGGAAGCAACAGATTTGGTGTTAATGATCCGATCACACGTGAGCAGATGTTCACAATGATGTATCGTTACGCTAAACTTAAAGGCGTTGATACAAGAGTAACATATCCGCAGTTTATGGATCGTTACATCGACAAAGATGAGATTTCTGAATACGCATATGAAGCACTGGTATGGTGTGTAAGCGAAGGCGTTGCTAAGGGTATGAGCGACAATACGATCAATCCTCAGGAATATGCACCGCGTGCACATGCAGCACAGATGTTCAAGAACTACTGCGACAACGTTTGGTTCAGATAATCAAATCATAAAACGGATTTTGAATCCAATAAAAATGGGGTGCCGAAAGGCACCCTGTTTTTATCTTAAAAAGATATTATAAAATAGAAGAAGAGAGAAATAGAGGATACATGCTATGAAGACAGAATTGACAAATGAATAACTTTTGATGCATAAAACAAAATAAGAAGTATACAAAACACTGGAAAAAGGGTATACTGAATGCATAGTATATATTAGTTGATTTTAGGATTTTTTATGCTATAATGTTAAAATAATTCAAGTGAGAAAGGGTGAAGAGTTATGGTATTGGTTGATAAAGAAATAAAGCGACGTTCCGGGGAGATATTTCAGGAAGGTTATGACGAAACAGATGTCACAGCGATATCCTATGATCTTCACATAAAGGGGATTATTGTAAACGAGTCATTAGTTGATATGTACACATTAAGACCTGGGGAAGTTGTTTTTATAAAAACTAAAGAAAAGATAACGATGCCAAATGATTTGATGGGGAGGATTGGCGAGAAGAATTCCAGAATGAGGCAAGGATTGATTGTTGCCGGACCGCATTATTATCCCGGGCATTGTACATATCTTTATTTAAGGGTCCAGAATGTGACATCAGGTACACTTAAACTGAAAACTGGCGATGCGATTGCTCAGATATTTTTTGAAGAACTGTCAGATAGACCGGAAAAAAATTATGTACAGCAGCCCGATGCATCGTTTAATGATGAAGATGATTACCGAGGTCTTGCAAAGTACAAAGATGAATATGAAGACAGAATGACAAAGCTAAAAGATGCCGATAAAGATTTAGATGAGAAAATTAATAATATTAACGGAAATATTAATAACATCTATGCCAATATATTAACAATTATGGGTTTGTTTGTGTCAGTGTTTTCTTTGGTAATGGTTAATTTTACCAATATCTCCGATAATAAGATTACAAAAGAGTTTATTGTGCCGATGAATATTTCTTTGGGCATTGTAATCGCTTTGTTTATTGGCTTGATACTTATTTTTATCAATAAAGCGAACAATAAGTGGTTTTTGTTCATTTATATAATTCTGATGGTTGTTTTGATTGCAAGTCTTCTGTTCTTGCTTTGATCGTGTCAGGCATACGGCTTCTTCCGGCAGTCAAAACTTCTATTATAATAAGCGTGTGAATAATATAAAGGGAAGACCTGCTGATGTCAG
This sequence comes from Lachnospiraceae bacterium, assembly GCA_004556565.1. Classification (GTDB taxonomy): domain Bacteria; phylum Bacillota; class Clostridia; order Lachnospirales; family Lachnospiraceae; genus Schaedlerella. The sequence goes on from SFGN01000006.1 coordinate 84,746, forward strand.
GTTTTCAGCGTTTCAGGTATTAAAAAGGACATTGCATTGTCAAATGCAATGTCCTCTTAACACAGCAGAAAACCCGGATAGTATCGGCTATCCGGGTTTCTGTTTATAGTCATCTAAAGGAATGAGAGTAAAGTGCGACGTCCTGAAGTCTCCCTCAGGACGTCTTTACTTTATGAGGGGGGAGATAGTTGTTTATCAACTATCTGAATATTAGTATAGGGGAGAAATGTGTCTAAAATATGTTGATTCTATAAAAGAACTCGAAAGAATCTTATTAAAATCTTAAAAACTTATTTAAAAAAAGAAAGACGGTTTATCTGCAGACTCGGGAATCCGGATCGTCTGTTTTGTACAGAGTGTACTTTTCGGGGGCAGGTCATTTAATGTCTCAAGAGTACGGACATTTATTCCGAAACGTTCTGCGAGTCCGTCCAGAGTATCACCGGGCTGCATGACATAAGTGATATAAGGCTGACTTGAAGATTCCATAAAATACCGTTCCCGGAAATGATTTTTATTTATTATATGGCTTTTAGAGAACTTTGTTACAGCTCAGCCCGCGCCATTCGCAAAACCGCACCAGAGGTGCTCATCGCTGCAAAGCAGCTATTTTTGCTCATGAGAAGGCGCTAAGCTCATAACCATC
>SFGN01000190.1 GCA_004556565.1 Lachnospiraceae bacterium
GGAGGTGACTTGCTTCGGGCAGGAGTTTAACCCCTCCACCTTCGCCATTGCAAAGGCGGATATGATGATCCGGGGCGGCGACCCCAATAATATGCGGTTCGGGGATACGCTCTCCGACGATCAGTTTCCGGGTTTCACCTTCCGGTACTGCATTTCCAATCCGCCCTTCGGTATCGACTGGAAGCGGGAACAGAAGGCGGTGGAGGCCGAAGCCGCCAAGGGCGAGCTGGGGCGCTTTGCGCCCGGTCTGCCAAAAATCAGCGACGGCCAGCAGCTTTTTGTGCTCAACGGCCTGTCCAAGCTGGCGCCGGGCGGCAAAATGGCGATCATTCAGAACGGCTCGCCGCTGTTTGCCGGTGATGCCGGGAGCGGCCCCAGCAACATCCGCCAGTATATCTTGGAAAACGATTGGCTGGACGCCATTGTCCAGCTTTCCACCGACCAGTTTATGAACACCGGCATTTCCACCTATATCTGGGTGCTGTGCAAGGATAAGCCCGCCTACCGCTGCGGCAAGGTGCAGCTCATTGACGCGTCCCACTGCTATGAACAACGCCGCAAAGCCATCGGCACCAGGCGCAACGACATCAGCGACCATTGCCGGGAACTGATCGTGCAGGCCTACGGCGAATACCGGAACAACGCCGTGTATGGGGACAAGTCCGGCGTGTACTGCGAGAGCAAGATCTTCGGCAGTGAGGAGTTCGGCTACAACAAAATCGTAGTGGAGCGTCCGCAGCGGGACGAAAACGGCGAGATCGTGATGAAGCGGGGCAAGCCGGTGGCGGATGCCGCCCTACGGGATACCGAAAATGTGCCGCTGGTGCAGGACATTGACGCTTATTTTGCGCGGGAAGTCCTGCCCTACGCCCCGGATGCGTGGATCGACAAGAGCAAGACCAAGGTGGGCTATGAAATTCCGATGACCCGCTATTTCTACGAGTATCAGCCGCCGGAGCCGGTGGACGACATTGTGGAGCGTATTCAAAAACTGGAGCGTGAAATTGCCGACAGCCTGAACACACTGTTTCACAAGGAGGGATAAAGATGGAAAATGAGAATATTGTAAAAGAAACCGCATTGTCTGTCGCAAAAGAAACAGCTAAAGATGTCTATGCGGACACAGTACAACCAACAGCAAAGAATGTGGGTGGATTTTTCGGGACATTGTCCGGCTTTTTCAATCATGTGGTCATGTACCCTCTGAAAAAACTCAACATTAGAATTAGATATGAGCAAAAGGCAATCGCGTTTGAAAAAGAAATGGAGCACAAATATAATAGCATTCCTGAAAAAGAGCGGGTTGAACCGCAATTACATATCGTTGGACCTACAATGGAGTCACTTAAATACAACATAATGGACGATGACCTAGCAGAACTGTTCTCAAACTTACTTGTGAGCGATATGGATATGAGAACGCAAAATTTGTGTACACCTGCATTTGTAAAAGTTATTGAGCAGTTGTCACCGGCAGATGCTAGGGTTTTCAAAACAATTTTTAATGAATGTGCCAAAGCAGAAACAATCCCTATTTGCAAAATGGATTTGTGCAAAATTGATGATGAGAAGCGCAAAATAAGGAAAGAACATCTGCCGCTGTATTTGGCGGGCATAGAAGTTGATAAGCTAAACCCGAATGATGTATCGAAATCACTTCAAAACTTAGAGAGATTAGGCCTGCTGACTATTGATTTCTTAAAGTGGAGAAGTGACGATGAAGTTTATAATAAGCTGATCGATAATAGTTATATCGAATCTCTCAAAGCATGGGCGAATCAAATAACAGGAGAGTCTTATATAGCAAAAGTAGGTTCTAAGGGGCTACTGGAGCTTAATGATTTTGCAAGAGATTTTTGCAAAGGTATGTCTAAGGTGATGTTATGCGTGAAATGAAAGACAGCGGGATTGCTTGGATTGGAGCAATGCCACGGGCGTGGAAAATGAACACTATTGCTCAGATTTTCCTGCAAGTGAAATGCAAAAATACTGGGTTGCAGGAGAAAAATTTGCTTTCACTAAGCTATGGTAAAGTGAAGCGAAAGAGCATTGACACGGTTGAGGGGCTGTTGCCGGAAAGCTTTGATGGATATAACATTATTGAAAAAGACGACATCGTTTTAAGGCTCACCGATCTCCAAAACGACCATACAAGTTTAAGGGTAGGCCTTGCAGAAGAACGAGGTATTATTACTTCAGCGTATTTGACAATAAGAAATCGCAGCAATTTCTGCCCTAAATACTTGTACTACTATTTACACTCTTTTGATATTGCAAAAGGCTTTTATGGTATGGGTGCAGGCGTAAGGCAGGGACTAAATTGGGACGGTGTCAAATGGTTAAAGATTCTTGCACCCTCAGTACCGGAGCAGGAGCGCATTGCGGCCTTTTTGGATGCGGAGTGCGCCGAGATCGACGCGGTATTGGAAAAGACCCGTGCGTCCATTGAAGAATACAGAAAGCTGAAGCAGGCGGTCATTACGCAGGCAGTCACCAAGGGCATCCGTGGCGACAGGCCGATGAAGGACAGCGGCATTGAATGGATTGGGGAAATAAGCCAGGATTTTGAAATTGTCAAATTAAAATGGCTGTGTGATGTTTTAGACCAGTTTCGAAGCCCGGTTACGGCCGATAAAAGAAATCAAAATGCGGATGTTTTATATGATTATTATGGCGCATCTGGTGCTATTGACAAAATAGATGGCTATACAATTGACGACCATGTGATGCTGATAGGGGAAGACGGTGCTAATCTCCGCATGAGAAATCTCCCAATAATGTATGAGATCAATGGAAAAGCGTGGGTAAACAATCACGCGCACATTCTTAAACCCAAAACAGGTGTAGATTTCTATTTTATTTTCTATGCACTCGAAGCACTCGACCTAAATTACTATATCACTGGTTCTGCACAACCAAAACTCAGTCAAGATAATCTGCGAAATATTTGGGTCCCAATTACTGATTTTACCGGCCAAAAGAGAATTGCGGCTTATATTTCCGATGTATGCGACGAGTTTGATTGTCTAATTGCTAAGAAACAGAAATATCTCACCGAAATCGAAAACTACAAGAAATCCCTGATTTATGAGTATGTGACGGGCAAGAAGGAGATCGTATAAATGAACCAGTTCTACAACATTTGGAACTATGACTATATTCAGCAGCAGGCACAGGCGGAGCATCATTTTTCGCAGGTCAAGCAGGTGCAGGACACAGCGAAGGCACTGTCTGATTTTCTGGACGGCTGCGACAAAATTGAGCCTGCCTATCAGCAGCAGGCAATGGCAGAGTTTTGTGCAGTTATC
>SFGN01000191.1 GCA_004556565.1 Lachnospiraceae bacterium
TGATTGTATTAGGCATAATTGGCACCTCCGATGGTTCAATTATACCATAGCGAAAACATATATTCAAACAGTTTGTTATTTATAGTGAGTTATACTAGTATATAATATAACATATTAGAACATATTTCGTAAACGCAAAATAGCAAGTACCTTTCCAGAATAATTATATCTGGGATAATAGACTTATCACTATGAGTCAAAAAAGTTGAGTACTGAACTTTTTTGACTGGACTACAGGAGGTAAGTCATGAAATCCCAAACAAGTTTAGTTGCACAGCAAACCCGTTTAAGTGAATGGGCTGAACAGATCAAAGAATGCCAGAACCGTCCACAGGGCATGAAAATCGATGAGTGGTGTAGGCTGCATGGTATCACAAAAGCGAATTACTACTGGAGACTCCGAAGAGTCAGAGAAGCATTTCTGGAAACTACAGAGATCGCGCCTACGTTTGTGGAATTGCCGACACCAATAGCAGCAGAGCCTGTTGCTACAGCAACCACAGAACATAAAATCGTTGCTATCCTCAAAGGAAAGAATCAGCTGACTCTGGAGATCACCGATCAGGCATCCTCTACGCTTTTAAATACACTGTTGGGAGTGATGTTCAATGCTCAATGATGGTACTGGATTCAAAAAGGTATACATAGCCACCGGCTTTACCGATTTAAGAAAAGGTATTGATGGTCTTGCCAGGATTATACGATTCCAATTCAACCTTGATCCGTATGATAAGAATACATTATTTCTGTTTTGTGGCAAACGAACTGATCGCATCCGTGGTCTTATCTGGGAAGGAGATGGCTTTCTACTCTTATATAAACGCATAGAAAACGGAAATTTCAGGTGGCCGCGTACCGCAGATGAAGCATTGGAAATCGATCCGGAACAGTACAAAATGTTGATGCAGGGCTTAGAGATTGTTGCAAAGCGTCCAATAGAGGAAGTGAAAGATCCATCCTTTGCCATGTGATTTGTGCAGAATGTAGAAAATAATTTTTTTCAAATCACCGGATTTTCTCTGTGCAATATAAAATTTTTCATTATCCACATTTAAAAAGTCTGTTCTTCTTTGAAATGTTTGTAACAGCGGACAGACTTTTGTGTTTGTGGATAACAGTCATAAATATCTGAAAAAACAATGTTTGACATCAGGTATTTATGAATGTTATCCACCGTCAAAATGACGAAGGTAACAGTATACGAAAATGGCATATATCTGCTGTTTCTGCTATAATACTCCTCAGAAAGTGAGGTTCATTTATGGCAATCAAGTATACAGAAGAACAATTAAATACAGTTGATAAGTCGTTTCTTATCCAGCTTCTTTTGCAGCAGCAGGAGCAACTTGAAGCCTTAACAAAAGAACTTCAAGCTACAAATGAAAAAATGCAGCAGATGATGGAACAGATCATTCTTGCCAAACAAAACCGTTTCGGCAGATCCTCTGAGAAGATGAATGATGCCAATCAGATCTGTTTTCTCGAAGTAGATGGCACCATCGTATTCTTTAATGAAGCAGAGGCGGTGTGTGATCTTGACGCAGCTGAACCAGAAGATTTAGAACATCCAGTTTCAAAGCAACCAAAACGGAAAGGTAAAAAAGAGGCTGATCTGGCAGGCATTCCAGTGAAACGGGTTGACCATTACATGTCAAATGCCGAATTGGAAGCTGAGTTCGGTTCCAATGGATGGAAGCAATTGCCGGATGCAATCTCTAAGAGATATAACTTTATACCAGCGAAGGTTGAAGTTGAAGAACATCACATCGGTGTATATGCCAGTAAAGCTGACGGGCATATGATCAAAGCAGAACACCCAAGAGGTCTTTTACATGGAAGTCTGGTATCCCCATCATTAGCCGCTGCAATCATTAATGGAAAATATGTCAATGCAGTACCTTTATACCGGTTGGAGCAGGAATTCCAGCGTTATGGTCTGAACATCACAAGACAGAACATGGCAAACTGGTGTATCCGTCTTGGTGAGGAGTATTTGTCAGTTCTGTATGACTATCTGCATAAGGAACTTTATTCTTATCATGTGATCCAGGCAGACGAAACGCCGGTCCTTGTGAATCGAGATGGCCGCAAGGCTGGTTCACAGAGCTATATGTGGGTCTATCGTTCCGGTCACCTGTATAAGGATAAACAGATTGTCCTCTATGAGTATCAATTGACAAGGAATGCATCTCATCCAAGAGAATTTCTGAAAGGATACAATGGCATCTGCGTCACTGACGGGTATCAGGTATACCATACTCTTGAAAAAGAGCTGGAGGAACTGACCATTGCCGGATGCTGGGTTCATTGCAGACGCAGGTTTAATGATGCAGTGAATACAATCAAAGAACCATTCAGAAAAAACTCTGAATCATTCCTGCTTATGAAACAGATACAGGCAATCTATCGGGAAGAAAACAAACTGAATGACCTTTCTTCCGATGAACGACTTAAGCAACGGCAAGCGGTTGTAAAACCTCTTGTGGATGCGTTTTTTGCGTACCTCAAAAAGTTAAAAGTGTCTAAGAAAGATACTTTTGGCGATGCGGTCAGTTATGCTTTGAATCAGGAACGCTATCTGAGAGTATTTCTTCAGGATGGTGATGTTCCGATTGATAACAACGCATCTGAAAGAGCAATCAAAGGATTCTGTGTAGGTAAGAAAAACTGGCAGATGATCGATACAATTAACGGTGCCAAAACATCTGCAATCATTTACAGTATTGTAGAAACTGCAAAAGCCAACAACCTGAAGCCTTTCAACTATGTGCAATATCTCTTGGAAGAGATTCCAAAACACATGAGCGATACGAATTGTTCTTTCTTAGAAAATCTTTTGCCATGGTCAGAAAATCTGCCGGCAGAGATTCGAAAATCATAAAAATTTCGGTGGCTGCGAATGCAGCCGCCTTAAAATGTCAAGGTACTTGCTATCTTGCGTTTACCATATTTCCCAATATTTCTAAACAATCAAAAACATAGGTCTTCAGCTCTATCGTAACTGAAGACCTATGCTTTAGTTGTTCATGGAGTAATTAACAAATTATTTACTATAGATGGTAATATAAAACTGTATTTCTTTCTGTTATAAAGGAATTATTTAAATTTTGCTACTGCATTTGGCCTTGTCATACCTTCTAATTATACTTTATAAATTAGAGAATAGACTATAAAAATGAAATACAGAAATCCATTATCAAATAGAAAGAAGGTAGTGTAAAAAAGTTTGTGTTTCTGGTAAAAAATGACTCCTTTTTGGTAAGAATTCAGATATGACAATTCTTATCGAAAAGGAGTATTTTTATGG
>SFGN01000192.1 GCA_004556565.1 Lachnospiraceae bacterium
GCTGTTATCATGGCGATAAGACAAAGTTTGTTTCCGGTACGTCTCATGAGTGTCTCCCTACCTTAAAGTATTTATTCTCGGTGAGTTATTATCCGAAGACTATTTTATCATCAGTCTCTGACAGCGTTCAGCGACCGAACAACCTGGACCAGAATCCCCGTTTCTTTTCCAGTTCCAGTGCCTGCCTGAGCTGGGCTATCTCATTTTGTAGCTGTTCCCGTTCTGCTTCCTGGCGTCTGCGATCCATATCCTGTGCCTGTTTATCCTCAAGCATCAGCGTCAGGCATTGTTTCAGCTCATTCAGCTCCCGGAGAATGCGTTCTGTCTGCTGATCATGTGGATTTTCTGCATGTCCCTTACTGTGCCTTTCTGGTGTCTCATTCTGCTTTAATTCGCCGTATGCCCGGATCAGTTCACTGGTTTCAAACTCCCGTCGTCCGTCCCTGCCGGTACGGTAACTGACAAGGCCTGCGCGCATATCACGGTAAAACTGTGAACGCGATCTGCCTGTCATTTTTAGTGCGTCCCGGAGTGTGTGCCATGCCATAAAGTGACAGTGTCCCATAGATGTCTCATCTCATAGTTTCAGTAAAACATAATGAGGTCTGAGAACGGTAATGTTTGTGCTGGTTTTTGTGGCATCGGGCGAGAATAGCGCGTGGTGTGAAAGACTGTTTTTTTGATCGTTTTCACAAAAATGGAAGTCCACAGTCTTGACAGGGAAAATGCAGCGGCGTAGCTTTTATGCTGTATATAAAACCAGTTGTTATATGTACAGTATTTATTTTTAACTTATTGTTTTAAAAGTCAAAGAGGATTTTATAATGGAAACCGCGGTAGCGTACTATAAAGATGGTGTTCCTTATGATGATAAGGGACAGGTAATTATTACTCTTTTGAATGGTACTCCTGACGGGAGTGGCTCTGGCGGCGGAGGTGGAAAAGGAGGCAGTAAAAGTGAAAGTTCTGCAGCTATTCATGCAACTGCTAAATGGTCTACTGCTCAATTAAAGAAAACACAGGCAGAGCAGGCTGCCCGGGCAAAAGCTGCAGCGGAAGCACAGGCGAAAGCAAAGGCAAACAGGGATGCGCTGACTCAGCGCCTGAAGGATATCGTGAATGAGGCTCTTCGTCACAATGCCTCACGTACGCCTTCAGCAACAGAGCTTGCTCATGCTAATAATGCAGCTATGCAGGCGGAAGCAGAGCGTTTGCGCCTTGCGAAAGCAGAAGAAAAAGCCCGTAAAGAAGCGGAAGCAGCAGAAAAGGCTTTTCAGGAAGCAGAACAACGACGTAAAGAGATTGAACGGGAGAAGGCTGAAACAGAACGCCAGTTGAAACTGGCTGAAGCTGAAGAGAAACGACTGGCTGCATTGAGTGAAGAAGCTAAAGCTGTTGAGATCGCCCAAAAAAAACTTTCTGCTGCACAATCTGAAGTGGTGAAAATGGATGGAGAGATTAAGACTCTCAATTCTCGTTTAAGCTCCAGTATCCATGCCCGTGATGCAGAAATGAAAACGCTCGCTGGAAAACGAAATGAACTGGCTCAGGCATCCGCTAAATATAAAGAACTGGATGAGCTGGTCAAAAAACTATCACCAAGAGCCAATGATCCGCTTCAGAACCGTCCTTTTTTTGAAGCAACCAGACGACGGGTTGGGGCCGGTAAGATTAGAGAAGAAAAACAAAAACAGGTAACAGCATCAGAAACACGTATTAACCGGATAAATGCTGATATAACTCAGATCCAGAAGGCTATTTCTCAGGTCAGTAATAATCGTAATGCCGGTATCGCTCGTGTTCATGAAGCTGAAGAAAATTTGAAAAAAGCACAGAATAATCTCCTTAATTCACAGATTAAGGATGCTGTTGATGCAACAGTTAGCTTTTATCAAACGCTGACTGAAAAATATGGTGAAAAATATTCGAAAATGGCACAGGAACTTGCTGATAAGTCTAAAGGTAAGAAAATCGGCAATGTGAATGAAGCTCTCGCTGCTTTTGAAAAATACAAGGATGTTTTAAATAAGAAATTCAGCAAAGCCGATCGTGATGCTATTTTTAATGCGTTGGCATCGGTGAAGTATGATGACTGGGCTAAACATTTAGATCAGTTTGCCAAGTACTTGAAGATTACGGGGCATGTTTCTTTTGGATATGATGTGGTATCTGATATCCTAAAAATTAAGGATACAGGTGACTGGAAGCCACTATTTCTTACATTAGAGAAGAAAGCTGCAGATGCAGGGGTGAGTTATGTTGTTGCTTTACTTTTTAGCTTGCTTGCTGGAACTACATTAGGTATTTGGGGTATTGCTATTGTTACAGGAATTCTATGCTCCTATATTGATAAGAATAAACTTAATACTATAAATGAGGTGTTAGGGATTTAATTATTCTTTATTGATATAAAAAGTCCTAGCAATCCAAATGGGATTGCTAGGACCAAACAAAGTAGATTATATAGCATAAATAGGTTTAATTTTGCTACGGGGGCGTTATTTAGGTTTTTTCTTCTTTCGAAAAAATCTTTCTTTATGAAGTTAAAAGCTATGTATTCAATAGCATATTTTGAATATGGACATAGAATAGTGCTTATCACTATTGCATATAGCATCTTATCTGACACAAGGAAATAATACCCTTCGCTGTTTTTTGTTATAAGGTATATATATATAAGTGTGCAGTACAGGCCAAATAAAATATTTTTTATGTAGTATCTTAAGCTCATAAATTAAACCTCGCCATATATTCTTTTCATTTTATAAGGATCGAGTTATGAGGAAAAGATTTTTTGTGGGAATATTCGCGATAAACCTCCTTGTTGGATGTCAGGCTAACTATATACGTGATGTTCAGGGAGGGACCATCGCACCATCCTCCTCTTCTAAACTGACGGGGATCGCGGTTCAGTAGAAAAGATCAAAGGATCTTCTTGAGATCCTTTTTTTCTGCGCGTAATCTGCTGCTTGCAAACAAAAAAACCACCGCTACCAACGGTGGTTTGTTTGCCGGATCAAGAGCTACCAACTCTTTTTCCGAAGGTAACTGGCTTCAGCAGAGCGCAGATACCAAATACTGTCCTTCTAGTGTAGCCGTAGTCGGGCCACTACTTCAAGAACTCTGTAGCACCGTTTGTGCCATCATCGCTCTGCTAATCCGGTTACCAGTGGCTGCTGCCAGTGGCGTTAAGGCGTGCCTTACCGGGTTGGACTCAAGACGATAGTTACCGGATAAGGCGCAGCGGTCGGGCTGAACGGGGGGTTCGTGCACACAGCCCAGCTTGGAGCGAACGACC
>SFGN01000193.1 GCA_004556565.1 Lachnospiraceae bacterium
TTTTATTTGCAAGAAAAGTTAATCATCTTTCCACCTCTTTCTAAATTCTAAAACATTATACCATAAATTGCAGGCAAATACAAGTGGTTACAAAAATTTAACAAATCGCTTATAATACAATCATATAACTTTACGCATTCCTTACTGACCGTAAAATTCGGATTTATCTCGCTGATTTGGACGTATTGTACCATATTTTTGTGAATTTTTCAACTTAGCCACTTCGATTATACTCACGACTTAATAACTTCTTAAATACTTCCCGAAAAAGAAAAACTGCCATCCGTTAAGACAGCAGTTCCTTTTCGGCTGGTATGCTATTAAGAATACACAATATCGTTCAATACAATCTCATCTGCACAGGCTCGGATATTGTTCATCAATCCTATCCATTTCATCATATCCTTTCCTTTCAGTTCTTCCGTCACACCCTGCTTTCTTGCCATTTCCTTTATCAGATACTCCGCCATATCACACGCCGAAGTATCAATATCGGCAAGGTGTTCATATAACTTTCCGCTTGTAAGCAGATTGATATACAAGATTTTCCTGTGTTCCCTTAAATATCTTTCCCTCATTCTTCCGTATTTTGTGAGAGTGGGCGGTTCTTCGTTTTCTATCGTCAAGCAGGGATAGTAATAATCTCCGATGAGTTCGTACTGGATACCGGTTCTTTCGTCTGTAATAAATCTTTGCATTTTGATTTCTCCTTTTGCTTCTTATGGTAAAATTCCAAAGATTTTTCGTTGTGATTTTGTTTTTGACATTCTTCGGAACAGAATTTCTGCTGACTGTGTGTAGGCCAGTAGGTACTGCCACACACAGCACAGACACGCTGACGATAATAATGATTTCCTTTTTCTGCTTCTCTGTCGGCTTTCTTTTGGTCTTGCCTTGCCTGATAGCAACAATCCTTTGAACAGAATATCTGTCGGTTGCTTGTAGGTACAAACTCCTTTTGACAATGGGGGCATACCTTTGCTTTTACGATTTCTCCACCGTTTTCAGCGAGTTTTTTCGCCTTTCGCTTCTCTCGGTAAACTTTTTCACGCTCACGCTGTTTTGCCAGTCGTTCCATTTCAATCTGTTCTTCCTGTGCCTTGATTTCAGCAAGTTCTTCTTCTGTGTAGGCAATATCGACCTGCCCCACATAGTTGAAATAAATATCAACCTTTTGTGTCCTTGCTTTTCCCACACCCTCTGCTTCATAAACCACAATCTTGTCAATGAGTTCGGCAAACATCAAATCGGAAATTTCTGTCGGCTCTTTGCACTTGCGTATCAAAGAAATGAAATGCTTAATATCAACCGTATTCGCCTTTTCTTCGGTCAGTTCCTTTTGCATTTCCTCAATTTTCGTTTCCAGTTCAGCCTGCTCATCATCATACTGCTTCATTAGTTGCTTGTACTGTCTTTCGGGCAGTAATCCCGAAACAAGATTTTCATACAACCCACGAATAAGTTTTGACAGTTCATCGTATCGCTTCTGAAAACGCTGCAACTCCGATTTATTGTGCTTTGGCTTTTCTGTCTGCTTTTCGTTCCACAATACTTGAAGTTCCTTTGCAAAGGCTTCTTCGTCATTCAGAACAAATCTTGATAATCGTTTTACAGTCGATAATATCAAGGCTTCAACATTATCAGCACTAATCGAATGGGCAGTGCAGGAGTTTACTCTGCTGGCATACCCACCGCAACGGTAAGAATACTGTAACGAACGGTCTTTTTTACTGTAATGCGTTTGCAAGGTCATTCTTCTGCCACAGTCAGCACAGAACAGATAACCGCTTAAACGATTGCTGTGCGTTCCTCTTGCCGCTGTTCTGTTGGCTCGTTTCTTTCGCTTCTGAACGCTGTCCCAAAGTTCCTGCGAGATGATAGGCTCGTGCGTATTATAAAATACATACTGTTCATCTTCATCGGTATTTTTCCTTTTGTGCAGTTTGAAATTGGTGCTGACCGACTTACGCAAAACAGTATGACCAAGATATTCCTGTCTGCTCAAAATCGCTCTTATGGTTGACATTCCCCAAGTATATGGGTCTGAAAACTTCGTTCCATTATACTGTTCGGGGTGATATTCCTTTGCGTGTGCTGCCGGAATTAAAACCTTTTCTTCGGTAAGCAATTCAGCGATTGCTCTCGGACTTTTGCCCTCGTTGGCAAGCAGAAAGATACGCTTTACCACCTCAGAAGCCACAGGGTCAACGACAAGCGTTTGTTTGTCGGTTGCTAATCGGTTATATCCATAGGGAATAGAACCGCTACATCGCTTTCCGTCTTTCATACGGGCATCAAACACAGCCTTGATTTTATTGCTTGTGTCTTTGGCATACCACTCGTTCATTATATTCAAAAACGGGGCAAAGTCATTATCCGAAGCATTGTTGCTGTCAATACTGTTGTTTATTGCAAGAAAACGGACATCTTTCTGTGGGAACAGAACTTCCGTATAAAAGCCGACTTGCAGATAGTTTCGTCCTAATCGGCTCATATCCTTAACAATAATCGTTGCGACATTTCCTGCTTCTACTTCCTTAATCAGTTCTTGAAAACTCGGACGATTGAAATTCACACCCGAAAAACCATCGTCAGTAAAATGGCGAATATTCGTGAACCCATTTCTGCGAGCATAATCTTCCAAGTATTTCTTTTGGTTGGTGATTGAATTTGACTCACCATTGAGGTCATCATCTCTTGATAATCTCTCGTAAAGTGCTGTAATCTTTGAAGTCCTTGACATTCTCTTAACCTCCTTCCTTATGTATTTTCAATTTAGGACAGTTAATTTTATCGTCCTATTAAAGTATAGCCCTCCGGGGAGAGCTCGATAGCCGTCACCGTCTCGCCGAAGGTGGAAGCCCAAGCATCGAAGTGGAGAAGGTCATTCCTGCGCAGTGCTCCGTACTGGAGATACTTCTGCATGGTGTACATCTCGACCATGCTGTTGGAGATGGGTGTGCCAGTAGCAAACACAACGCCTCTGCCGCCGGTCAGCTCGTCCAGATACCGGCACTTCACATACAGGTCGCTGGACTTCATCGCCTCGGTTTGGCTGATGCCGCCCACATTCCGCATTTTTGTAAATGCGGCGAGGTTTTTATAGTAATGCGCCTCATCGATGAAGATGCGGTCAACGCCCAGCTCTTCAAAGGTCACAACGTCATCCTTGCGGGACTGGTCATTGAGTTTGTCCAGCTTCTGCTTGACCGTTTTCTTGGTTCGCTCCAGCTGCTTGATGGAGAAATTATCCCCACGGTTTTTCTTCAATTCAGAAATGCCGTCCAGC
>SFGN01000194.1 GCA_004556565.1 Lachnospiraceae bacterium
AATCGGGATGATAACGATATTGCACCGTTCAAGAACATTCTGAACGATATGTATGCAAAGGACTTGTCCCGCAAGGTAAAGTCGGCTAAACGCCAACGTGCCTACAAAGGGTACTATATCAGCGCACAGGCACCCTACGGCTACAAGGTAGACCCATTAAACCGCAACCGATTGATCGTGGACGAAGAAGCCGCCGAGGTGGTAAAAGAAATCTTCCATCTTGCCCTTGCCGGACACAGCTTATCTCAAATCAGCAGAATACTGTCTCAAAGGAAAATCATCACACCGGGCGTTTACAAGGCACAGAACGGCGACACGAGGCTTTCTCGGTATCAAGAGGGAAAAGATTCTCTTTTCGGCTGGTGCTATCAGACGGTGAGAGCTATTCTCCGAGACCAAGTTTATACGGGAGATATGGTGAACCACAAAGTGGAAATCGTCAACTACAAAACAAAGGAATGGGTCAGAGTGCCGAAAGAACAGCACATCATCGTAGCAGACCGACACGAACCAATCGTCAGCCGTGATGACTATGAGAGAGTGCAAAGCCTAATTTCCTTGCGACACAGCCGAAAAAACACAACTTTGATAACGTGCTCAAAGACCTAACCTTTTGTGCCGAGTGCGGACACCGAATGACCTTGATGATGAAACCGCTGAAAGCAGGACCGACACCGTTGATTCGTTGCACCCACCACTACACAAACCCCGATGATTGCAAGCACAATCACGCTATCTATTACGATGATCTGTATGCGGAAGTGTTGAAACGGGTGCGGAGTATCGCAAGCCGTATCGAAAGCGGCGAGCTGTTGGACAGAATCCAAAAGCAAAGCACCAAGCGGGTAAAAACGGACAAGCTGATTGCAGAACAGACGAAAGCCAATAAACGACTGACTGTGCTGAAAAGAATTATCAAAAAACTGTACGAGGATTTTGCAGCCGACCTCTTAGATTCGGGAAACTACCATTCGATGCTAACCGAGTACACTAACGAGCAAAAGCAAATCACCGCAAGGCTTGCGGCGATTGAGGCAGAGTTAGGCGTTGAGCGCAACGCCGAGCAGAACGTGCAGAAACTAAAAGCCGTGCTGGACGAGTATTTGAATATTGAAACTTTGACAGCGAATATGCTTAATCAGTTGATTGAGCGAATTGAGATAGGGCATACCGTTAAGGTGGACGGATGCCGACAACAGGAAATCACCATTGTCTATCGTTTTATCGGAACGGCAGACGAAATTTGAAACAGGAATAAAAGTGAGAATAACGACCGTGCAATCACTTATGTGATTGCCGGGTACATATAGATGTCCAGCCGAGTTTTACTTTAGATATAGCTTTAGGGCTTGATAACATAGGAATTTCTGGTTCGGTTACAAAGGATAATATAACGGATAGTTTATGTGTAAGAGCGAATTTGTCAGAATTGAAGGTGGGTGTAGAATATTCTTTGTCGGTTAGGTGGGATGATACTACAGAAACAATTTATACCAATATAAACATTAGTGGATGGGCTGTTGCTGGGGCGTATATGTTGATTGCTACGGGACAACAGATGCCTTCGCCTTCATGTGTATATGGATATTAAATAAGGAGTATATCATGTTGTTTATAATAATCAGATTTGTTTTCTGGAGTTTGTTTTTGGTCATCTGCTGTTATTTGATAAAAAAATCGCACGTTATCCGTAAGCGCAAATGGCTTCTTATAGCATTTGTGACAATCGTATTACTTATAACTGCTTCTGCTTTGATACCGGTAGAGAATATTTTTGTTACATTTCCATCACCGGAATCGGCTTATAACTATAATAATTCGGGTGATGTGAAGTTGGTCGTAGATGGTGAAAAAACGGATTTTATAGTTGGCTTAAAGGGCGATACGACTGTTTACACCATTGTTCCCAAATCAGAGGGCGGCTGGAAATTAGGAATGGCACTGAATACAAAAAGGGTCTTTCAAATGATATATGATGGAATTATCATTTATGTGTATCAATATCAACATTCGGATGATTATTACGTTACGGTGTTGGACACAAATGGGGGAAAATTGGAGATAACAGATAACCGTGATTCTAAATTTCAATATATGGAACAGGAAAACAGTGTACTTAACGAGAGTTTTTATACATATTACACCTATATAAAGGGTTTTGATGATCAGTATACCTTAACAGTGAATGATAAAGTGATAAGAGCGCATAATTAAACAATTTGTCCCACTTGCAGGGCTTACAATAGACTGGTAAATGAAGCTTATCAAGGAAGGGCTTTTACAATAAAAGGAGAAAGCGAGGATCCTTTGTTAGAACGAGGTGTTCTGGAAAAAATTGAGACAGGCAGTGAGATTACGTATACTTCTGCCACGAGATATTTTGGCAACGGGTATTATATGCCGATGGTCGCCCTCTCTGTTGACGGAGAAGAGCTGCTGAGTTTTGATGAAGGGTATAAAAATCTGCTGAAACAGTATTAGGTAAGGCAGTATCGCCAGATACAAATATATCCTTTGGAAATAGGGTTGCATGATATGTTTTCCAACCTACAGCAGAAATGCTGATAAAAAATTTATGTTGAGGAAGAAACAGGTGAAAGAAGTTCTCTTTCATCTGTTTTTTCCTATAGTGCGTCTGCATTTGTGATATTGAGAAAACATTGGATTCATTGACAGGGCTGGGAATAGGGTGGTAAACTATGCTTATAATTTCTGGCAAGCTTAGTTAACAGCGGCAGACAGTTCAAAAATAAATATTGTGGGACTGAACCCGTTCTGCTACAGATGTTTCGCGCAGCAACTTATATGGTGCTGTTGCGGTCATAATGCAGGATTATGTGGAAGAACTTATTGAATTTCTTTCAACAAAAGTTGATACGGATTATTTTTCAAATCCATATATTTGTGAGATTTTTACGTATTTCTCATTCGATTCACAAAGAACAGGAGCAAAAGGAAAAATTCCAGGGGGGATTTCAACACAATCTTACGAAGAAATTCTCAATAGTTATCCCAGATGGAAAGAAATTTCTTCAAAGGTTATTAATCAAGTTTATAGGAAGGGTACAGTTAAAACAGAGGTATGAGATATGGGATCATGGGGACCGGGGCTGTATCAGGATGATATAGCGGAGGATGTAAGAGATGTTTATAAAGACCAGCTTCACCGGGGAAAAACAGGAGCGGGGATCACAGAGGAGTTACTGGAGGAATACAGCGACTGTCTGTCCGACCCGGATGACGCGCCGGTGTTCTGGTTTGCCCTGGCAGATACGCAATGGAATCT
>SFGN01000044.1 GCA_004556565.1 Lachnospiraceae bacterium
CTTTATACGACCGGTTCCCTTGACATCTTCGGTAAGCAGTCCAATGTTGACCTCGATAAGCGTATCGTTGTGTTTGACATTCACGGTCTTGGCTCACAGTTGAAACCGACCGGACTGCTTGTTATCACCGACACCATGCTGAACCGTGTGACACTCAACTGGAAGAAGGGCAAGCGCACTCACGTATTCATCGACGAGTTCCACGTTGTCTTTGAAAATGAGTTCTCCGCGCAGTTCTTCAACTCCGCATGGAGACAGTTCAGAAAGAGAAACGCCTATCCGACTGCGATTACTCAGAACGTGGAATATCTGCTGGATTCCGTACAGGCAAGCACCATGCTTTCCAACTCTGAGTTTGTTATCATGCTGAACCAAGCGGCATCTGACCGCGAGAAGCTCGCGCAGCTTCTGAACATTTCCAATGAGCAGATGAGCTATATCACCAATGCCGATGCTGGCTGCGGACTTATCAAGTACGGCTCCGCACTTGTGCCGTTCATCAATCAGTTCCCTCGTGATACGAAACTGTATCAGCTCATGACTACACGCCCCGGTGAGGGTGAATTTGCAAGAGGACAGGATTAACCCTGTCCTCAGATTTTTATGGAGGTATTTTGAAATGAAAAAGAAAACCATCGGCATTATTGCCATCTCTGTCCTTTGCGCTTTTGCCATCTTTGCGGGAGCTATGTTTACGCACCAGTATCTTGATGCGAAGAACAGTGTCGAGCAGTTTGATGAACTGACTGATCTTATCGCGGATGTTGAAACTGGACCGGAAACCGAGAGCCCCGAAGAATCCGAAAGCACGGAAGAACCGGAGCTTTCCGAGGAGGAGCTTGCGGCAGCGCAGGCGGCTCTTGCCCATGAAAAGTACGGTGCTCTTTTTGAGCAGAATCAGGACTTTATCGGCTGGATCAAGATTGACGGTACGAAGGTTGACTATCCGGTTATGCAGTCCCCGAACAACCCCGACTATTATCTGAAGCACAGCTTTGAGAAAGCATACAGCGACTACGGAGTGCCGTATATTGACGAAGCCTGTGCGACCGGTATCAGCAATAACCTCGTCATCTATGGACACCACATGAAAAACGGGACCATGTTCAGCGACCTCTGCAATTATACCGATGCGGACTTCTGCAAGGAACATCCCATTATCAACTTTGATACTCTCTCCGGGTTCGGTGAGTATCAGGTCGTTGCGGTATTCAAGTTCAACACCAATCATGAGGATTTCCGCTACAACGAGTATACGCAGATGAACGAGGAGCAGTTCAAAGAGTTCATGTCTCAGGTTCAAGCAAGACAGTGCTATGACACTGGCGTTGATGCAGAGTACGGAGATCAGCTTATTACTCTTTCCACCTGCGAGTACACCTATAACAACGGCAGATTCGTAGTCGTTGCAAAGAAGGTATAACTTACTCTTTCTGAAAGGGGGCGATAGCTTTGAGTAAGATTAAAACCAAAGAAAGCGTCAAGGACATCAAGGCTCTTGATAAAGCGGCTGTTGCCTCCGAGCGTATGAAGACGGCGCTGATTCGTTCCAAAGACCAGATGCAGAATCTTATGGACGATGGACAAGTCTCGCCATCTGAATATGCGGAGGATAAAATCAAATACGCCGCTGAGGATGTTGTGGATCATGTCGGTCACGATGTTTCTTCCGGTGCAAAGAAAGCAGTCAACAAAGGCAAAGAAGCCTATCGTGAACACCGCGAAGAAAAGCGTATTCAGAAGAACGAAGAACGTGTTAGGAAGTACGAGGAAGAACTGCGCAGATCTGCACAGACTTCTACCCCACAGCAGAACGCGGCGAGAGATACCGCAAAGAAGAACGTCGAGACGCAAAGAGCTAACACCCGTATTAAGCGTAATCAGACGATCAAAACCGCGGAACGTACCGAACACACCATTAAGCAGTCTGCCCGTTCTGCGGGTAAACAGACTGTGAAAGCCGGTGCAAAAGGTACGGTGAAGTCAACTGAAAAGGCGGTTAAGACTGCCGAGAAGACTTCCAAAGCGGCTATCAAAACGGCAGAAGCTACGGCAAAAGCCACGCAGAAAGCCGCAGAAGCGACTGCAAAGGCGGCACAGAAAGCGGCAGAGATTGCAAGACAGACGGCGATTTTGGCTTATAAGGCTGCGGTGGCGGCTGCAAAAGCGATTGCAGCGGCTGTCAAAGCAATTATCGCGGCAATAGAAAAGCTCATTGCGGCAATCGCGGCGGGCGGCTGGGTTGCAGTCGTAGTAGTCGTGGTTATTTGTTTGGTCGCGCTCATCGTAGGCTCTTGCTTTGGCATTTTCTTCTCCAGCGAGGATAAGAACGACGGTTCCCAGACCATGCGCGAGGTTGTTGTTGAAATCAATCAGGATTACCAAAACCAACTCGATACCATCAAGACAAATAATCCCTATGATGATCTCGAAATGTCCGGTTCCCGTGCAGTATGGCCGGAGGTGCTTTCTGTCTATGCGGTAAAGACCACAACCGACCCTGATAACCCACAGGAGGTGGCGTCTCTGACAGACGAAAAGAAACAGCTTCTGACAGATATATTCTGGGAGATGAATGATATTTCCTATCGCACGGAAACGGACACTGAGACGGAAATCATTGAATCCGATGACGGCAACGGCAATATCCTTGAAGAAACCGTTGAAGTGACAAAGACAACGCTCTATATCACAGTCAGTCATAAGACGGCAGATGAAATGTCAGATCAGTATCGTTTCAATGAGGATCAGGACTCGCAGCTTGAAGAACTGCTAAGCGTGGACAACTCCATGTGGTTGGCGGTGCTTTACGGCATCTACGGTTCCGATGATATGATCGTTCAGGTTGCATTGTCGCAGATTGGCAATGTCGGCGGCGAACCTTACTGGTCATGGTATGGATTCAGCAGTCGTGTTGAGTGGTGTGCTTGTTTTGTATCGTGGTGCGCCGATCAATGTGGATATATCGAAACCGGAGTTTGTCCGAAATACGCGGGTTGCGTAAACGGTGTTGCCTGGTTCAAAGAACACAACCAGTGGGTTGATGGTTCTGAAACACCTTCACCGGGTATGATTATCTTCTATGACTGGGATAGCCCAAATGGTTCATCTGGTCCACAGGACGGACTTTCGGATCATACCGGCATTGTCGAGAGAGTGGAGAATGGTATCGTCTATACCGTTGAAGGTAATTCCGGTGATAGCTGTCGCCAGTGTCATCGAGCAGTTGGCAACTACGAAATTCTCGGATATGGGATCCTTAATCCATAAAACCATGCCTCATCGGGTCATTCTTGACCCGGTGGGGCGTCTTTTTTTTGTTTAGGTGGCGATTATGGTTGACACCTATCTTGAAAACGCAGGAGATATATCAGAACATCTTGAAAAATTACGAATTATATGGTATAATGCAATATGCAATATTGTAACCTCACACCAATCGGTGCGAATAGGCTAAGACGGGAGGAAAATATGACTATCAGCTACGAAAAACTGTGGAAACTTTTGAAAGAAAATAAAATGCAAAAACGTGATCTCGCCTCAGCTGCCGAACTGAGTTCATATACTATGACAAAGCTGAACCAGAACAGACCTGTTTCAATGGAGGTTATGTTGCGGTTCTGCAAAATCTTCCATTGTGATATTGGAGATCTCATGGAAGTTAAGGAAGAAGATTAAGAATGGAGATTTGTAATGTCTGAACTGAAACGAACAGAAATAGAAAAGCGGATCGACATTCTTGAAGACGATATAGCAGATATCGATCCGAAAATACTGAAGTTGCTGCTCAAAGATAAAACAACCAGAGGCAATATTCTATGGTGTACCAAGGATTATGAAAGCTATGGACCCGAGTACGAGGAACACCAGCCGATGGAAGTGAGGCTAATTACTGGCGAACTTTCGAGCGTCATCCAACCTCGTGCTGCCAAATCAAAAGAAGTTCAACGCAACAGGATTAGAAACCGAGCAGAAGTGTTCACACCCTCGTGGGTTTGTAATGAACAGAACAATTTGGTTGACGAGGCGTGGTTCGGTCGCAAAAATGTATTCAATACTCCGGAAGGAACAACTTGGATAACAGTTCCTGATAGAATTGAGTTTCTCGGAAAGAAGACCTGGAAAGCGTATGTGGACGCTAAACGTCTTGAGATTACTTGTGGAGAGGCTCCGTATCTTGTAAGCAGATATGACACAACGACTGGAGACTTGATACCGGTCTATGAGAGGATAGGTCTCTTCGACAGAAAGATGCGAATCGTCAATGAAAACTGTGAGAGCGATGAGGAATGGCTCAAATGGTCGCAGCGAGCAATCCAAAGTGTTTTCGGCTATGAGTTCCAAGGAGATAGCGTTCTGATCGCAAGAGAGAATCTGCTATACGATTACATTGATTATTACAAAGACAGGTTTTCAAGAGAGCCATCTGTTGAAGAATTAAAGAATATTGCGAACATTATTGCCTGGAACATATGGCAGATGGACGGGTTGAAATATGTAGTACCGTACTCTTGCCACGATACGGTAATCACTGACAATCAATTGAATTTGTTTGGCACCAGCGAAAGTAAAACCGTCCCGTGTCCTGGATGTTCAAAGGGAGACATTTTCCAACACAACGGAATATATTGTAGGATCTTCGACTGGACGAACTTCAAGAAGAGCGTTCCCTTTGTATCGCTGTTAAAGGAGAGTAAATGATGGAAAGATTTGATCAGACATACAGCTATAAGCTGATCTACGTTTTCAGTATGCCCTATGAAACTCATAAGGGCTTGCTGAAGGTTGGCGAGGCTACCCTGAACACCGACATAAAGCCGGTGAGCCTTGTTCCAAATTGCCATGCTCTGAACCAAGCGGCAAAAGCTCGTATCGATAGCTACACGAAGACTGCAAGCATGAGTTACAAGCTGGAGTATACGGAGCTTGCCATTAAGCAGGAAGATGGCTATAGCTTTTCTTTCAAAGATAAGGATGTTCATAAGGTTCTTATGAACTCCGGTGTCCATAAGGTGCAGCCGAACGGGGCTACTGGAGAGGAATGGTTCCAGACTGATCTTGCAACTGTGCTGAACGCAATCAAAGCAGTCAAAGACGGAAAGCATTCTATTGCTCCTTCCGGGAAATCAGCAGGAGCCGCTGTTACTCCAATCGACTTCCGCGAAGAACAGCTTGAAGCGGTCGAGAAAACGCTTAAGACGTTCAAAAAAGATAACGAAATGCTTTGGTATGCCAAAATGCGTTTTGGCAAAACCCTGACTGCACTGGAAGTAATTCGCCGCCAGCAGTACCGTCGTGTCATCATCGTTACTCATCGCCCTGTTGTAGATGACGGTTGGAGCGAAGATTTCAGAAAGATTTTCTTCAAAGGCAATTCGGAGCATGACTACAACTATGAGCGCAAGACCAAAGATTCCTATTATACTTTCGACGAAAAGACCGACGCTGAAAACGATAGGAAGATCAAAAAGCTCGATAAGGACGGAGAGTATTTCATCTATTTTGCGTCCATTCAGGATTTGAGAGGTTCTAAGCTTGTAGGCGGTAATTTCAATAAGAACAACGCTGTATTTGCCTTGAACTGGGACCTTATCGTTATTGATGAGGCTCACGAGGGCACCCAGACTGAACTCGGTGATAATGTCATCAAGCTTCTTCGTAAAGAGAAGACCAAGGTGCTGGCTCTGTCCGGTACTCCTTTCAATCTTCTCAGTCAATACAGCGAGGACAATGTTTATACCTGGGACTACGTTATGGAGCAGAAGAAAAAGACCGAATGGGATCTTCTGCACCATGGTGATCACAACCCGTATGCCGATCTTCCCAAGATGCACATTTATACCTATGATCTTGGCGAAAAACTGAAGAAATACGTTTCGGACGAATATGATACTAAGGCATTTAATTTCCGCGAGTTCTTCCGTGTATGGTATAAAGGCCCGAACAATAAACGCGAACTTCCTAAAGGGGCTGTGGAAGGAAGATTCGTTCATGAGAACGATATTGTTTCCTTCCTTAACCTGATGGCAACCGAAGATAAAGATAGCGGCTATCCCTTCTCCACACAGGAGTATCGGGATATGTTCCGTCATACCCTTTGGATGGTACCGGGCGTCAAAGAAGCAAAAGCTCTGAGTGATCTCCTTCGCAATCACCCTGTATTTGGAAAGTTTGGTATTGCTAATGTTGCCGGCGAAGGCGACAAATACGAGGAAGACCACTCTGCCGACGCTCTGGAACTTGTCAGAAACACGATCAAGAACAACAAGTATTCCATCACGCTTTCCTGCGGCAAACTGACGACCGGCGTTACCGTAAAAGAATGGACAGCTGTGCTTATGCTTTCCGGTTCGTATTCTACGGCTGCGGCACAGTATATGCAGACCATCTTCCGTGTTCAGTCCGCCGGAAGCATTGACGGAAGGCAGAAAACGGATTGCTATGTGTTTGATTTTGCTCCTGACCGCACCTTGAAAGTGCTGACGGAAACCGTCCATCTTTCTCGCAAGCCCGGCAAGAGTCAGCAGAAGCGCCGTGAAGCAATGACAGAATTCCTGAATTATTGTCCTGTTATTGCAATTGCTGGATCTCGCACAAAGAAATACAGCGTAGAGTCTATGATGGAACAGATTAAGCAGATCTATGCAGAACGTGCCGTCAACAGTGGCTTTGAGGATGAGTCAATTTATAATGACGAGTTGCTGAAGTTGGATGATATTGACGCATCAAAATTCAATGAACTACGAGATATTATTGGCTCCTCAAAGGCGGCCAAGAAAAAGAGCGAGGTTGTTGTAAATGGTCAGGGATTGACTGATGAACAGGTTGAACATATCGATGATCCTGATCAACCGGACAACCCTAATCCTCCGACACCTCCGACTCCGGAAGAGATTGCGGAACGCTTGAAAAAGAAACAGGCCAAAGAGGCCAGAAAGAAAGCTATTGATATTCTTCGCGGGATCTCTATTCGTATGCCGTTGATGATTTACGGCGCTGCTAAAGCGGATGGAACGGACATTCCAATTGACGAGGATATAAGTATTGAAGAATTCGTCAACCTTGTCGATGATGAGTCTTGGAAAGAGTTTATGCCGCAGGGAGTGACAAAAAAGATATTCTCTGACTTCACAAAGTATTATGACAGAGACGTTTTTATCGCTGCCGGAAAACGTATTCGTAAGCTTGCAGCTGCGGCGGACAAAGAAACGCCTACACGCCGCGTAATCATGATTGCTGAGATTTTCCGTCACTTCAAGAACCCCGATAAAGAAACGGTGTTGACTCCTTGGAGAGTGGTCAACCTGCACATGTCTGAAACCCTCGGAGGATGGTGCTTCTTTAATGAAGAATATCAGGATGATACTCAAGAAGCACGGTATAGGTTGGAAGAACCTCGGTTTGTTGATCGCGGTGCAATCACGAAAACAGTATATGCCGATAACGCTCAAATTTTAGAGATCAACTCTAAAACGGGCTTATATCCTCTTTTTGTTGCTTATAGCTTCTATAAACAAAAGATGGAAGGTATGAGTGACGATGATTGGGAACCTCAAGACTGCCAAGAATTCTGGGAAGATGCAATAAAAAACAATGTATTTGTGATCTGCAAAACTCCTATGGCAAAATCGATTACTCGTAGAACATTGTGTGGATATAGTAACATCCCTGTAAATGCGCATTATTTTGATGATTTAATCAATATGCTTAAAAACAAACCCGATCAGTTTAGAAAGCGCATTTCAAAGGGAAGCTATTGGAAAAAGGAAGTGAAAGCGATGAAGTTTGAAGCAATTATAGGAAATCCCCCATATCAAGCAGATCTCGGTGGGGCCAGTGCTTTGCCGGTGTATCATTATTTCATTCAGAACGCCAAGGCATTAAAGCCAGACTACATTTCTATGATTACTCCTGCCCGTTGGTTTAATACTGGTACTGGCTTGGATTCGTTTAGAGAAGAAATGCTTCACGATACCCGCATTGCGGTTCTTCACGATTTCGTTAATGCAACAGATTGCTTTACCAATGTTGAGATTAAGGGTGGCGTAGACTTCTTCCTTTGGGATAAGACCTACAATGGAAAATGCGATATTACTACGCACAATGTGGATGGAACGACTGTAAGGTCTAAGCGGTATCTTGTTGAGGACGGAATGGACTCATACATTCGTAACAGTTTCCTTATTTCTATATTGGAAAAAGTTCGAGCGAAAAACGAGCCGTCTTTTGCAGACTTGATTAGTTCTCGTGATCCTTTTGGTTATGATATTCGTCTTCCTGGAAGCATGAAAGTCGCGCCACACAAATATTCCTTACTAAAGACTGAAAAGGAATATGTAGAGTTCTACTACAATGGATGGCGTAAGGAAGGAATCGGATATGTTGCGCTTGATTCAGTGAACGAAAACACGGAGCTTGTTGACAAATATAAGATTCTTATTCCAAAGGCGTGGGGCACCGGTAAGGAAGGAAAAGATTGGCTTAATCCCTTTATTGTTTCACCGCCTTCTGTTTGCACAGAGACATACCTTGTTGTGGGTGGATATGATAGTGACACACAGGCAAAGAACGTTGTTACTTACATGCAGACAAAATTCTTCCATGTGCTTGTGTCGCTACTGAAAATATCCCAAAATGCAGCTAAGGGCGTATATCAGCTTGTACCTCAGCAAGATTTCTCCAAAGAATGGAGTGACGAGGAACTTTATAAGAAGTATGACTTCTCGCCAGAAGAA
Organism: Lachnospiraceae bacterium; assembly: GCA_004556565.1. Classification (GTDB taxonomy): domain Bacteria; phylum Bacillota; class Clostridia; order Lachnospirales; family Lachnospiraceae; genus Schaedlerella. The sequence continues at coordinate 8,736 of SFGN01000044.1, forward strand.
ATAGCGTATATTGAGGCAACATATAAAGCCAAAGACGCTGAATCCATTTTCCTGAAGATGCTCAACTCGTCTTATCTTGAAAATGTGAAATACTTGTTGAAGAAATATGGCACAGTAAAGCACAACTATTTCAAGGACACAAATTGTACTGAAAAAAACACGCTGATTAGCCGTACAAATGAAGGCCTCTACTGCCATCACATTGATGAAGACAAGGCCATTATGCTTTCTAACGACAAATATGCAGCTGCAAATCCGTTTGAGTATCAGAAAGCAGACAGACTTGTATATTGCAATCTTCTTGAGCACCTTCTCCTGCACGTAAAAATCGCGGAGAATCCGAGCGAGAACGCAAACGATGGTGAACTTCCCGGCATTGGCGGAGCTATCAACTTCATTTGCAAGGATCTAAATGATATTTACGCCGGTAAAGAACCCGCAGATGAGTGGCGCAAAAAGGTTGCAGAAAAAGTAAAGGATAGCTTCGAGGATTATATTGCAATTCTCCGCTATCTCTGGAACGTAGTAGAAAGCAATCCTTTGTACAAGGCTATTATTACAAAAGAAATGCTCTGCGTTGGCTGGGACGGCAAAGTTGTAAAAGAGGTTATGAACGCACTCAATGGCAACGATTGATGAGGCATTGGCCAAACTGCAAAAGTCTGCATTTCGGGCTAAGTTTCATTTGACCGAAAAGGACAAGCAGTACGTCAAAGATAAAGGTATGAATACTGTTCGTGAGCATGCTGCTGACTTTGTAAGGCAACGGCTTGCTCCGGCAGTTATTCCGAACGACGGAAAGCAAACCCCGATGCGAGGCCATCCGGTCTTCGTAGCGCAGCACGCTTGCGCTTGTTGCTGTAGAGGTTGCCTGAACAAGTGGTACAAGGTTCCTGTTGGAACCGAACTGAACGAGAACCAGCAGGAACGCATTGTAAATCTTCTTATGGCTTGGATAGACTGTCAGATGAATGGAGATCAAACGCAATGAAGAAAATTGATTTACACATTCACACAATAAAAACTCAAAGCGACCATGATTTTAACTTCTCACTTAGTGCTTTGAAAAAATATGTTGAGGAACAACATTTAGACGCAATTGCCGTGACAAATCACAATCTGTTTTCCTTAGAACAATACAACCAAATAGTTGACGAGCTTTCAGGAATAACTACCGTATTCCCCGGAATAGAGGTGAATATAGGGAAAAAGATTGGACATTTACTGGTTATTGCAAATCCTTCAAATACTGCGGATTTTTCCGAACGGTGCAAGCAGATTCAAGATAATGTTACAAGCGCTACGGACTCTGTAACGGTTGAGCAGTTTATGGATATTTTGCCTAACCTGTCTCAGTATTTGCTGATTCCTCACATGGATAAAAACCCTAATGTTGATATTTATACCTTGTCAATGTTGGGAGATTACATCTCCTGTGGAGAGGTCGGAAGCATAAAAAAATTCGTCTACTTCCAAAAGGACGAGAAAATGCCGACTCCGGTATACTTCAGTGATTATAGACCGACTGAAAACGATCCATATCCGATTAGAGCAACATATGTTGATACCGAAGATATCTCATTGGCGTCAATAAAACTTTGCCTCCAAGATAAAACTAAGGTTTCTCTCTCTGATGAGAACGGGAATATGTGTTTCCAAGCTCTTCCGAATTTGCCCTTATCAACAGGTCTAAACGTTATCATGGGTGGAAGATCTTCTGGAAAATCTTACACGTTGAACCGGCTGTATGATACATATGAAAATGTGAAATACATCAAACAGTTCCAACTACTTGAGATAGACCCCAGCAAGGCAGAACAGGATTTTGCTGATCGAATTGCAGCAAAGCAAAGTGTGATAACTCGTGACTACTTTCTCCCTTTCAGCCAAATTGTCGATGAGATAAAAGATATATCAATTTCTGATGATGAAAAGGCAATTGAAAACTATATCACCTCGTTGATAAAACATGCGGAAGAAACAGAACGTGCGGACGCATTTTCCAAGTGCTTGTTATACTCGGAAAGCGAATTCCTTATTGATAACCAAGATGGCATAAAAGAACTAATTGGAGCCGTAGAAAAGCTTCTCGATTCTCAGAAGTATAAAGAACTTATTGAGAGAAATATAAGTAGAGCCAGCTTGATCTCGTTGTTACATGATTTGATTGCACAGTACCAAGCAGAACGGGAACAAACCTTAAAAAAGCTTTGGGTTAACGATTTGATTTCTGATGTAAAGAGAGGCCTTCAGTCACGAACGGCGGCAACTCGAGTGAGTGATGTCGATTTCTATCAGGTACAGATGAATCGCGTGAAAGTTGATAAGTTCGTTTCTGTGGTCAAGGCCTTACAAAAAGACAGCGTTATTCATGAAAAGGACATTGAAGGTTTTATCGTTCAGGCACGCAAACGGAAATTCTCTGGTGCAGGTGAATTGAAAAATCAAAGTGGTAAAGTATTAGCATTTTCGAGTATATTCCCACTCTATACGACAGATCCGTATGAATTTTTACAAGGATTAAAAAGCATGCCGGAGTTGTCGGACGCCGATTATTATGAATATTTTGCCAAGGTTGAACACGTAATTCTAAATCGCTATGGTTGTGAAGTTTCCGGTGGCGAACGAGCAGAGTTTAACCTATTGCAAGAAATCAATGACGCATATCAGTATGATATGTTGCTGATTGATGAGCCAGAATCATCGTTCGATAATATCTTCCTTCGGGAGCGTGTCAATCATATTATTAAAGACATTTCACAACAGTTACCCGTCGTTATAGTGACTCACAATAGCACAGTTGGTGCTTCAATCCACCCTGATTTCGTTGTGAATACTGTAAGGACAATAGTCGGAAACACGGCACAGTATGATGTCTATTATGGATTCCCTGGAAGTAAAGAATTGACTAATAAAGCCGGAGAAAAGATTAAGAATCTTGATGCTATTCTAAATTGTTTAGAGGCTGGCGAGGTCGCATACGATGAAAGGAGACGGGAATATGAAATGCTTAAAAATTGAAAATGGCAGAGGCTTTTTTGCCCAATCAAGTGGCGAAATGCAACCTATTGACAAGATGACAAAGGACGATATTCTTTATCTCCTTAGTGTTGCAACAAATCCGGAAGGCGAATTTGAAATGGACTCGCTTGAAGATCATGAATTACTGAACGAGGCACATAAAATCATTTATAGGAGTTTATACTCCAAATTTTCTGAATTGCTCAGTAATAAGACAAGATTTGTCGAAGAAAGCGCCGCAACGTATAAAGAGGCCCTTGATAAATATCAGGAATAACATATTACTGACTAAGCACACAGATTGACACAAGGAGCATTGCTTATGGATAACGAAAGCAAACTCAGACCTTTATATCTTGGGAAAATATTATATGAGCAAACCGACGAGGAGAACTATCTTACAACGGCTCAGCTGATTCAGATCCTTGAAGAGAAATACGGCATTCATTCCCATAGAGCTACCATAGCTACCGAAATCGAGCTGCTTAAGCAGTTTGGCATGGATATCGAGACGGTGAAGTCTACTCAAAACAAGTATCATCTTGTAAGTCGGGAATTCGATATTGCAGAGCTAAAACTGCTTATCGATGCAGTCGAATCATCAAAGTTTATCTCTGCCAAAAAGAGTGAGCAGCTTGTAGCCAAGATAAGCAAGTTTGCCGGATCTCACAAGGGAAACGAACTGAAAAGAAACATCTTCCCTGAGGGACGAATCAAGCCGGTGAATGAACAGATCCTTCTGATTGTTGACGCTGTAAATGAAGCAATCAACTCTAATAAGAAGATTGCTTTCCAGTATTACCAGTACAATGTGCGTAAAGAAAAGAAGGTCAAGAACGACGGAGATCAGTATGTTTTCAGCCCTTACTACCTCGTATGGAATGGGGATTATTACTACATGGTCGGATATTCAGATAAGCATAAAAACATCGGAAGCTTCCGTATTGACCGGATCTGCAAGCAACCCAGGGTCCTTGGAACAGATGCGGTTCCCAAGCCAGAGGATTTCGATATAAACGAATACCTTAACACGATGTTCAGGATGTACAACAGCGAGCGCTGCACCGTTGAATTAGTTTGTGACAACAGCGTTATGGACGCTATCATAGACCGATTTGGCGAAGACGTAAGAACTTACGCCAATAATATGAATACATTCAGAGCAGAGGTCGAAATTGCAGCAAACCATGTTTTCTACAGCTGGGTGTTTGGATTTAGCGGAAGAGTAAAAATAAAATCTCCGGAAAATGTTAAGGCCGAGTACATCCAAATGGTAAAAGAAGCGGCAGAAAATCTCGAAGCATAGGAGTGATTCGTTTTGTTGGATACCTATACAGTGTCATTTTTCGGACATCGGATGATAGACAATTTTCCGAAAGTTGAAGATCAAGTGGAGAAAATCGTCCGGCATTTGATTCAAGAAAAACAATACGTTGAGTTCCTCGTTGGCCGAGATGGAGATTTTGATCAAATCGTCGCTTCTACAGTGCGGAGAGTAAAACGTGCGGTGCGAGACGATAACAGTGTTCTTGTCTGGGTTATGCCTTACCCAAAGGCTGAATATGAGGATAACACCGAGTCCTTCGACTCTTATTATGATGAGGTTGAAGTATGTCAAGAATCATGCTCGGCACATTTTAAGGCCGCAATAGCCATAAGAAACAACAGCATGATTGAACGTTCGGACTTAGTTGTGGCTTATGTAGAGAGAAAAAGCGGTGGCGCATATAGAGCATTGGAATATGCGGAAAAAACTAACAAGAAAATAATCAATATTGCTGAGTCTCCGTGACGTAAAAGTCCGTTTTTGGGGACACAGAGTGTGATTTAATATAAATGGCATAGTAAAGATGCCAGAATTGTGAGGTGATGAGATGTTCAAATGGTTTCGTGAACGAAGAATAGCCAAGAGTGTTGAAGCAGCAAGAATTTTTGTAAACGAAAACTATAAGGAACCGCCTAAGACATCTTCGGGGACATCTTCTGGAATTAGATATAGCCGAAGAGCAGAACCCAAATTCAGCCGCGATGTAAAAAATAGTATTAGCTTTAGTGAAGAACCAAAGCCAAAAGCTGAAGAAGATGAAAAACTCCAACGTGTTGATGAAGCGGATGTTCAGTATAGTCTGAGAGAATCGGATGTAAAGTATAGCGACCGCGATGTTAGATATAGTCTTAGAGACAATTATGACAGCAGTTCTATTGACCGAGCTGTGCGTAGCCTGTCCTCAACAGACTCTCCACTTAGAGCACTCAGAACTCTTGAAGATAATACAAATATGAGTTTTGTAGATAAAATGCTTGATTATATCAATATTAAACATCTGAGGGATTCGGATGTTTATAAAGCAGCTCAAGTAGATCGCAGGCTATTTTCAAAGATAGTATCAGACCGTTCATATAAACCAGCTAAGGATACTTGTATTGCATTATCCCTTGCCCTTCAGCTTTCCCTTTCTGAAGCAAATGATATCCTTTCAAGAGCTGGCTATGTTTTATCGCATAGCAGTAAGAGGGATGTTGTTATTGAGTATTTCTTCAGAGAGCGCATCTACGATCTAAATGATGTAAATGAAATATTATATCGCCTTGATCAAAAACTGATTGGACGGTAAAAATGTCGTGGTAAAGGCGACCAAATCCATAATCGAAATGAGTACAATATAAGTGTACCAATAAAACGATTTATGGAGGTCGCCATTTATGTTATTTGGAAAAAAGAAAACAGCAGAAACTATTTTTTCTACTCATTATAAAGCGATGATAAAAATCGCAAAAACATCTCCCATTGCGCAGAATCCTGAGTTTGAACTGTTGCCAGCGATGTTTGTTATTACGGATTACGCTGCTGCAAGTGCGCGAAAGGATCGACGATCGATTGCAAATGAAGTAACATGTGCGATGGCGACCATGTATAAAGGGCTCGATAATGTGTTGCTGGACAAGAGATGTGATTTATACGGTGAAATCATTCGAGGAAAGGATCTTCGCGGTGAATGGTTCCTGGGTGATATTTCTGCCTTAAGTGATAATGCCATATCAAAGTGCACGGCACTTCTTGGAGACATATTGTATAACCCGCAGTGTGCTGAAAACTACGACACAGCTCCGGTAGTAGTATATGATATTTTCGAGTCAATGAAATATGCAGACTCAGTAATGAAGCCCTTGCTTGATGAAATGTTGAATCTCTTTAAGGATATCTACGATCTGTAATTGAGGTGAGTAAAGTGGAGCGGCTTTTAGAACATGAAATCTTCGCAGCTGTTCTCGGAGATACTGTTAATCCGAATCATCTTAACAAGATAAGCGCACCCAATGGCAAAGGAGTCGGTTCATATTCTGACTGCGATGAATACATTATCAGTCATGCAGATCTCTATGCGGATTCAGATCTTACAAAATTGTTTAGGATCACGGACTATATCAAAAAAATTTGGGAAGAAAACAATATCGATTTCCGAGTCTATCTGTATCTAAAAGATATGAAGATTATCGGTGGACATGTTTTTAAGTATCGTGAACTTAGCCAGAGTGGGCATTTTAGACCGACAGGATATGAAACTGAAGCGACGCAACAAGAATTACGAATAGTTAAAAGAATATTATCTTTTGTTTCGGAGGAAAAGTAACATGCGTACAGATAGCCAAAAAAACGAAATTCTCAAAGGGTACTTGGAGACTCTTTGTAAGTGCTATTCATCCGGTAGATTTGAAAACTTATTTCCTCTTCTTGCCGATGATTGCGTCTTTGAATCTCAGTGGGTTTTGACGCCCAATACTGGTAAAGCAGCCGTTGTCGACTATTTTATTGGGAAAGGTGCAACTCTTCGCAAGAATAACTGCTGTCCGACTTGCACGATAGTTGAGTTCGTTGGCAGCTTGAATACCATAAAAAACGCGGAGGTTCATCTTAATGGCGGAGAAGCTCAGAGGGCGTCGTTTGGACTTTTGTATCCGGAAGGCAAGCTTGCTATGCTTATGTGCCAAACTTTGAACGATGTAACCAATGGGGTTATCGTTGATCTCCAGCTTGATGAGAACGATTGCATTTCCCGAATTGATTTGTGTATGCCGGAACTGTTCAATTTCAAACACTTTGCCGGGCCGTTTGAAATTGAAGGCGAAGAGGATTTGGATGATCAGACAATTGAGGCTGAAATCAAGAGGATGCTTGATGAGGCTGAAGATGATTTCTCGGAGTTGGATGATTTTATTTCTTCTTATGAGGATTCTTACTCTGGGGACATTGCAGACTTCGCATTTCGCGCAGCGATTCAATCCGGTAAAACAGAATATGTGGATGAACATGCCGATGATTTTGATTTGAATGACGGGGACGGTTACAGTACGTATTTATACGAAACTGACGATGAAGAAATGCAGGAAATCCTCATGAATCACGGAGCATTCAAATCTTGGGACGATTATGAAGATTGTCGATTTGCAATGGAGACCGTGAACGGCGAGATCCTTGCGTTTGACTCGGATTTTCAGCAAGAGGTCTTCAAAAAGTACAAAGAAACATATGAACTATCTGACGAGAGAATTGCAGAAATCATTTCCGATGGTATTTACGATGACGCATCGGGTCGAGATGTCGAAGATGATTTAGCCACGATGGGTGTTTCGATCAATGACGATGAATTATCATTTGAAGACAAATGCGGAGACGGTGGATATGAACTCATGGAACTTTTAGAAGACCTTGGTTGGGATTGCTCCTTTGAAGGCGATTCATGGAAACTGGAAACAATAGGCGTCTATTTTATAAAATGAGGTGAGCGTAATGGGGCTGTTCAATAAAAAGAAAAAGCAAGAGGCCAATAAAGCCACAACGGAAAATATGAGCGAATTCGATAGAGATATTCGTGAATTGCTGGCACGGGACGATATTCAGTGCCGACCGGAAATCTGCGAGGCAGAATTCAAAAAAGGAATGTCCCTTCTCGAAGAGAATCCGACAGAAGATAAGGTCCATCGTGCTTACGACATTATGGGCAATCTCGCCTCACAGTTTGACTACATTCCTGCAATTATGTGGATGGGCGATTTCGCAGAGAATGTAATGCAGAATGCAGAACAAGCGGTTTTCTGGTATAAAAAAGCCGCCGATTTGGGTGACGGAAATGGAGCCCGTTGCTATGCCGATATGCTAATGACCGGTAATGGCGTCGCAAGAAATCCGCAGCAAGCCATGCACTATTATGCCGACGCAGCTGACAAAGGTGTTCCGGAAGCCTCTTTTGTTCTCGGTGAGTTCCTCCGAAATAGTGGAGATAGAGAAAATGCGATAAAGGCTTACAAACAGGCTCTCGCTGGCGGATATCAGCCAGCTTCTATTAGATTACAGCAGATGGGCGTAAAACTATAATAAATTCAATGTATTGACGGCATATAGATGATAGCAGTCTAATGCTTAACAGGTGATAAGGATGAAATTATTTGGTGATTTTGAAGCGGTAAAGTTTAATGAAGAAAACCTAATTTTTGTTACGCATGATAGGTTTTTATACTACATTTATAATCCTGCTTGGAAGCATTGGAAAAAACATGGAAATGCCGGAAACGACACTATCACGGTTCAAAATTATGATGATGTTAGTAAAGAAGAATTGACGGAAGCAATGCAGGGCAAGTTCCCTCAAAAGGAGACCGATTTTATGCGTCTATGTCATCCTTCCGAACTATGCATTAGAGATATGCTGGATCTGTATAAAGAGGACTATTCTGATTATATGTCAGACTCGCCGATTTATCATGCAACCCATCATCTCCTTTTGGAGTCTGATATTTGCTTTAAGTCGTATTTACGGCTGAGAGAACTCTTTGACAAAGCCTTAGCAGAGCGAAAAGACCACAGGCAAGTATTCTATGAAATTAAAGATCTTAGCTTTGATATTATGGGCAGGGATATCTTTAAGAGGGAAATTGGCATTGTCGATGGACATGACAGTTCATCATATTTTTGGATTATGCCTGTGAGGATCGTTGACCATTCGGATACAGATGGAATCGACAACGTCGCTGAAATGAGAAGTAGCGAAATCTCTATCGAAGAAGACGATGTTGCTCAATATCTTACTCCCTTCCTTTACAAATACTTTGACGATGAGCTTGAGGCGAACAAAGAGAGATTGGATGCAAATGGCTTTGAATGGTACTTAACGCATAACTTCTTTACATTTGAGGCTATTGGGAATGTCCTGGCTGATATTCGGGATACGGTTGATGCACTTTCTTTCGGCAGAGACAACGACTATACATCTGAATTACGCAAAAAAAGAGGAATGGCAACCTATGAACTGCTGTATGCAAGGGATCTCACTAAAGAGCAGATTGACGCATACAATAAAAACCGGCCACAAGAGGACGATACGGAGATCGAACTGATAGTTGATTTCTACCGGCGCTTCATTTATCGAATGGAGTATATGCTGAAAGTTGGTCAGGAGAAGGGATATAATTTGATCTCTTTTATGGGACCATAAGGTAGGAAGGCTATATCTCGAAAGAGGAGATTGAAATGAAAGAATTATTTTCAAAGCCAGGTAAAAGTGTTCGACTGGCCGATAAGGAACGAATGATATTTGACTTCGGCAATGGGGATTATTATGACATAAAAGGCAACGCTGTCCCCGCAGAAGACTCGTTTGCATACAAGTATGTTGATAATACATCGAATGATCCTTGGGAACAGGACTGGATTGACGATGAAGGCATCGAAGAAAAACTGATATCCGAATCAACTGTTGAACCGGAAAATGAAATAGATGATATGTTTGGCAACTTTGGTTTCAAAAACAAAGCGGGTGAATTTGTTATCGAGCCTCAGTATGCTTTTGCGCATGAGTTTACCTGTGGGCTGGCTGCCGTGAATCTAAACCGAACTTGGTATAAAACGGAGGAAGGCCGTAGATTTTACGAAAATCATTTCGGATATATTGACGACCACGGAAAGACGATAATTCCTTTTGCTTACGATGAAGCGTGGCCTTTTAATAAGTACGGGGTTGCAGTTGTTGAAACATTAGATGATGTTTTCCTGATTGATACGACAGGAAAAACGATACCAGGTACAGAAAACTTTGCTTTTGAGCACTATTATGATTATGACGATCGTTTCCTTGAATTTACCGACAAGCAGGCAAATTTCAACTATAAACTTGGTGATGACTTGCCTGTGGGCCTTTATGACACCAAAGAACGGAAAGTAATTTTAGAACCTTCCGTAGATGATGTTATCCAGTGGTCGGAAGACGAGATCCTTGTTTATGAACGTGGCGGAGAATATGGCGAAAGTGATTTTAAGCAGCACTATATAAACAGCAAGGGCGAAAAATTATACCCTTGGCTGAACAACAAAAACTTTGCAATTGTAGAGAGACCGAATAAATCACGAGTAACTGTCGTTGCGATTTCGAAATATTTTGAATTAAGCGGAAATCCAACCAGTTTCTTTCCAATTAACGGCAAGAAATATGAACGTGTGTTTATGTATGGACTATACTCACCAAAAGAATTTTTCATTCTTCCAATGGAATATGAGAGAATCAATGAAGTGGCTGACAATGTTTTTGCTTGTCAGAAAGATGGGATTTGTACATTGATTGCTTTAGATGAGAGTGATTATTGAAAGGTAAAAAAATGAATCTGAATCTGAATAAAAGAGATTGTCCAGTTAAAATCAAATTGGTTCCATATGGCGGCGGCTGGACGGATGTATATGCCGATTTCGGAGATGGTGAGCTATATTTCATCATTTCGGATGTCCTTGGAGATTCCTTTGAAACTTTTATGAAGGTTTTATATCATCTATATCCAGAAAATTCAGATCCAGAAGACACATACGATTTACTTGAATGTAAATATGGTGTCTGCCGTCACACGGAAAACGGATATGAGGTTGAGCGAATCGTAGATGATACAAAAGAAGAAGAGTTGCCTTGTGTTATACAAGATATTCCTTGGAAAGCGAGCTTTGTATGGGATGAAGAAGGTTCTTGTTCAAAGTGGACTATTGAAAGAACTCCAGACTTAAGCACTTCCTTTACGATCAAAATCAGCATAGATATTTGTCGTGATGAAGATAAACACTATGAGTATGAACTGAAGTATCAAGATGTTTGCTATGCTGTCGCAGACGCCTGTACAAAGGCCTTGAAAAAGCACGGATTTTGGGGATATCACCATTCTTGTTATACGCCCGATATGAATGTGAGATATTTGCTATTTCTTAAGTCCGTCGGTCTGGGTAATATGGAAGCAAGAAAGCTTACCTATTATGATGAAAAAGGGCAAGGAGAAACATCCGACTTTGAAAAGGAAATGGAACTGCTCTTGTTTGACATGTGAATTGGATAGTAAAAGATTTTCCCTATGTTGAGGTGATTAGATTTTGAAGTATTATAACTATTCCGTAAAAGAGTTGCTAACCGATTTTTACGGTGATGATCCCATATTTGCAATGCGCAAACCTCATGATTCTGTTCACAAATCGGAGGAGGATTTGAAAAACCTTCTTCCGCTTGAATGGCAGTATGCCGATGAAAAGGTATTGCATCTGTTTGTTGATTCGGCGTTTTTAACCGACACAGTTCTTTTTGATGATTACATCGCATACATTGGTCAGTTCAAAGATGAAAAGATAGTCTACCTCATGTTTATGCTGACAGAGGACGATCCGTTCTTTCACATTGACATAGAGTACGCCGAGGCCTTACTACACGAGTGGAGCCTAAAAGGATACAAGGCGTCAATTCTCAGAGAGTGTATTGATGTTGACTATTATGGAAATGATCATTCTAATGGCTTTCATTTTGGCACCCATTCATCACCCGGACGCGGACACGCACTTCATGAAATAAAAGCTGTCAACGGCAAAGACATTCTTGTATTCTCGCAACATTCTTGTTGGGAGAGTTACTATCGCAAAATAAAATCGGTTTCACAAAGTTCTAAAACAGCGGAATATGAGTGCTTGTTTGAGCCGGATGTAACTATATCTTCTGGAGAGGAAAAAGAGAAAGTAACTCTTTCCACAGGTATTGATAGTGTAAAAGCGTTTTTTGAAAGCAACTCGCCAGTCAAACTGGCATATAAGGAATTCAAAAACACAGACTCTTATTCTCAAATACTTGTTGCGGGAGATAAAGTTCTGGATCTATATGTTGACAGATTGAACCTCATATCTGAAATCAATCTATCCGACATTAGTTGCGGAGATAGGATCATTGTTGACCAGTCCGAAAATGAATGCATAAGCTTGATTGATCAGATTCCGAACATCGTCAGTATCCGTGCGCTTGATCCTGTTCAAATGCATAGTTTGGCTTTGCAAATAAACTATGGAGGGGACAATAAACGAAACTATTATTTAGCTTGCTTTGACGGCAGAACGGTACCGGGGATTGTTGAAGTTGATGGTCACAAATTCTCAACCAATGTTCTTCACTCAGTGTGCCTTGATAGTGCGGGAAATGTGCATTTTTCCAATGGATATGTTATTCCGAAGCACATCCTTTATTATCGCAGTTTTCGGCAAGTCCAACCTACATATACAGGAACGGTGATTTGTAATAAGAACAACATAAAAATCAAGTCCGTATATAAATTGCCATTAACCGAGTTTAAGGGCCATTTTTCTGTCCGACAGTATTGGGGAAATCCAGACGAATGCTTCGGGCCAAAAAAAGCATGGTTGGACAGCAAAGGCCGGAGAATTAGTGATATCACTCTTTCCACTATAGAGAGCAACGATGAATATGATAATGAGGCCACCCTTGTCTCAGTTGAACCTACCTTCAAATACGGCTTCATAAAAAATGACGGCACTTGGCTCGTTCCGCCTATTTATGATAAGTCTGAAAAATTCTATGACGGATGCGCTAAGGTGACCAGAAATGTTGATGGCACTGAAAAAACTTTCCTTTTGACAAAAGAAGGCATAGAAAAACCTTTCGATTTTCCTGTAGATGTAGAGGCATTTACAAATAATCGTTGTGCATTCAATGCTGAAAAGTGGACCGGTGAATGGCCAGACTCTGGGTATTACTGGGATTACGATTGGGTAACTCCGGGTAAATGGGGATTTATTGACTCTGAAGGGAAAGTCATCGTTGAACCTAAATATGTTTTTGCTGCGGGTTTCTATAATGGTGGTGGAGATCATTCCGTTGTTGCAAGATTTGTGGACGATAAACTTTGCTGGGGCGTTATAGACCTATATGGAAACGAGGTGATTCCCTGCAAGTATCCATGCCTATATTGCCGCTGGGGTGAAGCTGT
>SFGN01000195.1 GCA_004556565.1 Lachnospiraceae bacterium
GCGGTATGGTGTGGAGTGCGTGTCAGCCCTCCACCACAACAAACGCAAGACAAACTATCATATCCACCTTATCTTCAGCGAAAGAAAACTGCTTCCTGAACCTGACATCAAGATAGCCACACGCAGCGTGTTCTATGATGAAACAGGCAAAAGGGTACGCACCAAGAAAGAAATCACAGGGGAGGACGGGCAGATACGAAAAGGCTGCACCGTCATAAAAAAGGGAGAAATTTATGAAAGCCACCTCTTTACCGTAAAAGATGATAAATTCAAAAGCGAGCCTTTTCTTCGGGAGGTAAAGGAGATTTACACCGACCTTATCAATCGCCATATTTCCGATCCCGAACAGCAGTTAAAGGTCTTTGATAAGAACAGCGTTTATCTTCCCACAAAGAAAATCGGCAAGAACAATCCCAAAGCCGCCGAGATTGAAGCGGATAACACTGCAAGGCAGGAATGGAACAGGACAGCGGATATGGCGTTGTTATCAGGTATTTCCGAAGCAAAGATTTTAGAAGTCAAGCAGACCGAGATACACGAAAAAGCAAGCCAATCCATCAAGAGTAAAGGTTGGCTGCCTAATCTGTTCCGTGGGATTGTGGCAAAGGCAAAAGATTTTCTGCAAAACCTTATTCGGGAGAAAGATATGCCACCCAAGCCTACGCTTGACATTGATATGGCAGAGTTTCGCCATATGAGAAACCTGATGATAAAAGTACAGGATAGGGCAAGGGAAATCAAAACCTTGCAGGATAAAGTTTTGCCGCAGTTGAAACAGCAGCTTGCCAATACAAAGGGAATTTTCAAAGGCAAAGAACGAAAAGCGTTGGAGGTAAAAATCAAAGAAACCGAAACGGAAATTGCCGACAGGCTGGATAAAATCCCCGATACGCTCAAAGAGGACGGTTATCCCGATGTGCAGGTATTTATGCGGACTTTCCGAGAAATGGAAAGCGTTGTGGAACAGTATAACCATGACCTTGCCCAGTGGGAATATCAAGTCAGCAGGAAACCAACAGCCACCGCTAAAGAACAGCACAGACCGCCTGAAAAGCAGAGCGTGTTAAAACATCTGCGTGAGATACAGGAACGCAACAAGCAGAAACCTACGCAAAAACAGCGTAAGAAATCCATTGATAGAGATAGCAGATAGGCATTAAAAAACCGCCGTTATGGCGTTACCCATAGCGGCGGCATACATAATTATTTACTGACTGCAAGCGTGATTTTCATATCTTGAACATTGATGATTGTTTCTTTCTTGCACTTCGGACAGTAGAGAGGAAAGTTTTTCATCTCAGTATTTTCTTGTATCATTGTTCAGGTTTTATTGCCGCAGACAGGACAAAGCATCCATATACTTCATACACATACTTAAAGCTGCCTCTTGTTTATAATCGGAATACTTACAGCAACGCATACTATACACAAGAAAACAGTGATAACTATAGCTTTTATATATGCGTCTATTTCCTCTACATCCATCAAAAGTGAGTTGGTATTCATCAATATAGTAGGAGAATACCACTTTGCTTTCGGTATGATACTCAATAAATATGCCAATAGTACTGTCCCTCCGATACACAAAGAAACGCCTGTGTTATTCTTCAACAATGATGAAAATAGAGTAATAAGGCATATAACCCACACGCCAAATATCCACCACATAGTTGCTGAAAAAAATAAGTTATTCGCAATACTGTTATCCCAAAAATACTCATTGTATCCATAAGTAATGGTAAAACATATCTCATATCCAACTGTCCAAATTGACAGCAACAGCACAGTTTTTGCAAGTACAACTTTATATCGTGACAAGCCTTTTGTCAGCACAAGTAATAATGTTCCAGATTTGTATTCTTTAGTAAATATATCGCTAAATATAAGTACAAAAGCAATCAGCGCAATCGGAATGTTCTTAAAAAATTGTGTCCATGAAGTCAAAGCATCCACTTGAACATTTGTGACAATCAACCCACTTTCTGCCATTGAGTCAGATAGCATTTTCATCATCCATGGTGTTAGCTTCGCAACCGCAGGACTCATAATACCGAACAGTACAAATAGTAATATAATAATCATAATTTTACCCGTTCGTGTAGCTTCCATATATTCTTTTCTCATAAGAGCTAACAGAGATTTCATTTTGTCACCTCCAAAAACAGAGTTTCAAGCGTAGGCTCTAATCGTTCAATTTTTTGTATAGGAATTCTGTTTTCAGAAATATATTGCATCATATCAAAAAAACGATTCTCGTTTCCCTGAAAAATAAGCGCATTTTCCTCTGCATGTTGAAGTTCATTAAATGCCTCTGCAAGCATATCAGCAACTTCTTTTTTCTCTATTTCAATAATAAATCCGTTAGATGATTGCTTGTTTCGTAGTTCTGCAATAGTTCCTTGCATAGCAATTTTTCCGTCATTCAAAAAAGCTACCTCAGTGCAGATACGCTCTACATCAGAAAGAATATGCGTGGAAAAAAGTATTGTCGTCTGTTCTTTGGCTGCAAGAAGTATATCCAAAATCTCCTTGCGCCCTGCTGGATCAAGTGCTGATGTCGGTTCATCGCAGATTAAAAGTTTTGGACGATTTAGGAGTGCTTGTGCAATTCCCAAGCGTTGTTTCATTCCTCTTGAAAATCCTTTTATGCGCCGTTTTTCCTGACCAAGACCAACTAGTATAAAATAAATTAAATTTCTGCTGTATATTTTAAGGATAATATGTGGTAAAATAGTGTTATCTAAGAAAGGATGAACACTATGAGAAAAACATATCTTCCTCTGTCAGATGAAGACAGGAATTACCTTAAATCATTATCCAAAAAGAGAACCATTCAGGCACAAATTGTGGATCGTGCCAGAATTCTTTTATATAAAGCGGATGGAATGACATACCAGGAAATTGCCGATAAACTTGCAATCAGCACCGCAACGGTACGCCTTTGTATTTCGAAGTTTCATAAAGGCGGTTTAGATGCTGCATTGTTTGATGTTCAGCGTTCTGGCCGTCCATCAGAAATCACGGATGACGCAAAGGCATGGATGATCAGTATTGCGTGTCAGAGACCGGCAGAACTCGGTTATGCGCAGGAATTATGGACATTGACTTCTCTTCACAAATACATTCAGAAACACGCAGAAGAAGCGGGATATCCAAGACTTTCAACCGTTACGAAACCTTAATGTATTTTTCTGTCCAGATGTGCTGTACACGTTAATACTGTTCTCCAACTCCTGTGCATAGTTTTTTTCACCATGCTTCAAAATAGATTTGATTTTA
>SFGN01000196.1 GCA_004556565.1 Lachnospiraceae bacterium
TTAACTGTATTTGGCATAATAGACTTCCTCCCGCAAGTCTATTATAACAGATATCAGCCAATAACGAAACACTTTGTTAATTAAAGTGAATTATACTAGATTATAAAATGCTTTTCCTTCCGGTACGATCGACAGCAGGACCGGCAGCCCTCTCCTGTCCTTGTAGTCCAGAAAAGCAATGAGGGAATCCTCTCTGGACATTGATTCTGCAATGATCGCAGGCTGCTCCAATGCTTCAGGTATCCGTTTAACTTCCTCTGGCGTCATTCCATGGTAATGTGCATTTTGGGGACTTATCTCATGCATGCAATCCCTCAGATGTGTCTGTGTCACATGCATCGGCAGGCTCCTACACCCCGCCTTAACAAATAGATCCGGCGTATCGCACACTTTTATAGCCTCACGCATCGGAATCTTTCCGGCAAGGCAGTCATCCACCTCCCGTGCAAAAGACAGGTATTTCTGGCACATGGCCGCATATGCCACAGTCTGTTCAGTACTGATCGTATCCAACACGCTGTCTGTCCTTCCGATAGACTGTTCATATTCCTTTACCATCTCACCCGCCATGGACAGCATATCTTCTTCCCGGTTCATCGCCTTTGCGATCCGCTCCGCATCCTCCGGATCTTCCATGCGGATTTCCTTCCCAGAGGCATCTGTCAGGGTCTTCCCTGTATCCAGATCCTCCACCACATAATATTCATCCAACACCGCCTGCTTCTCTTTTTGTTCTTTTCCTTTATCAGGCATAGGGATCCCATGTTTTTCCATGAATCCATGGAAGAACTGATTATCTTCCCGGATCTCATCTAACTCCCCTTTGATTTCCTGGATCATCCCAGTAAGCTCTTCTCTGGACTTCCCTGGGGCAATCTCCTCTGCTTTCTCCACACTCCGGCCAGCCTCCGTGATAAGATCGGCATCTTTAACCTCTGTTGATGATAATCTTGTCTTATCATATTCCATACGGCTGATCAGCTCTGCCTGGTATTCCATGTAAGATGCTGTTTGCTCTGCCTGCTGTACGGCACGGGCCAATGTTTCCGGTTTTTCCCGGATTGTCTGGATCCAGGACTGCACATATGCTTTATGGTTTCTGACATGCTCCGGACTCTGCCCGATCTGCAGATTTGCGGACATAAAACAAGAGCTGATCTCTGCAACCAGCTCTTCATAGGCATATTCAGGCGTCCCAAATCTTCCACTTAAATCACGGTTCAGGCGGTGTGCGGCTCCGGTTGCATGCGCGAGCTCGTGAAGTGCAGTGGAATCATAAGCATACTCTGTTTCAAAATATCCTGGAAGTGGAAGATGTATGATATCTTCTGACGGCCTGTAAAAGGCCGAATCCCTGCCGTCATTTACAATCTTTACCCCCATGTTGGAAGACAGCTTTTCAATCAGGATATCCGGTGAGATTTCCTTTAATTCCTGTTTGGGAAGCGACGGTATCCCATCAATCAGAGACGCATTGAATACGGTTTTATAACTCGCCCTTAACACATACCGCCCATTAAATTCAGCGCTTTGCAGCCTGAAGTCTTCCCAGGACATCGATTTTCTGGTTTCCCTATCATAAGGAAACCAGTACTCCACCTTCACTCCCTGCCCTTTTGCATTGGCCAGCTTCCACCCCTTTTCCTGTATCTGATGGAACGTACACCATCTTGGCTCCTGATATCCCCTGGCTGATGCAACCAAAGTCAGATGCAACCGGTTGATCCCACGATACTGCCTCCCTGTGCTGCCATTGAACGGACTTGCAAGTCCGGACGCCTGCCATTCCTTCTTCCAGCCCAGCTCCTTTTCCTCCAGCACATGAATAAATTCTTCCGCTAATTGTTCTCTATATTCCTTCGTCTTCATCTTCTGATACACCCTCCCCGTAAAGCTCTTCATCATCTAAGAAAATATTTTTGATCTCTTCTACTGTCAATGAATCTTCATCAATGAATATTATGTTCGATTCTCCCATGTCTGTTTCCCCTTTCTTTGTCAGAATCCATTATGTTTATAATTTAGGCGCCGCAATCGGCTTTAAAGCTGTCTTTTTTATACTGTCCGCTGCCTGTATGATCTGCTCCTTTTTCTCCTTCAGACCGGCTTCTGCAAACAGTTCTTCCAACGAATACCGGTGCAAATTTATGTTCCCGCCATCCGCCAAATCCATGTACCCATTATCCCCAAGTGCTACCGCTCCATTCAGCCTTGCATCTCTTCCGATCGCTTCAAAATCCACATAGTATTCCATCCCCAACTCTTCCAGCTTTTCATATATCCCGCTCTGATGCGTGGTCGTGTATCCATATTTCTCCTCTGGGCTCAGGTTCTCAGCATTTTCCAAACCGAGAATTGAATAAGGATAATAAGGTATTTCTTCCGACTGAAGAAGCAGATTCCCCAGTTCTTCAATATCCATCTTTCCGTAATTGTCTGCAAACAGGTTAATTGTTTCGTTGTCCGGGGCATGAGTCTCCATCAGGCTGGCGATCATATTCAAATCATCAAGGCTTGTATATTCTCCGATTATGTCTCGCAGATACGATGCCTGGGCGGGGATATCCGTATCCATGATCATGGTTTCCTTATAATCCCCACCAATCCCTATTTTCTCCAATGCGCTTTCCAAATCCTTCTCCGTCGTTGGGAATGCAATCCAGGTCTCGGACAGATTCCCTTCCACATATTTCCCTAAATTTCCAACCCATACTCCAAATTGTTTTTCCATACTCTTTCCTCCTGCTATTCTGTTTCCTGCCGTCTCCGTTCTATTTCCTTTTCATAGGCGGCAAGCACTGCTTTCTCTATCTTTTCATTCATTTCTCTTGATGTTCCATATACAACATCTTTATATATTCCGTCTTTAGTCTTGTATTGAGGCATATTTACAAATAGCCCACGCTCCCCTTGTTTAACTGTCAGCCCTCTTATCGTCAGGCCGCAGACCTGCACCGTTGCCATGCCACAGATTTTCGCTTTCATGTTCTGGGGATATCCTGCCGTATCCACCGGCGTCACTTCCACCGAATCCAGTTCTGGAAGGTATATGTCTTTCCTAAATTCCTTTTTGATTGCTTCACCAACTGCACAAATGATTTTTCCCCTCATTTCCGGAGACGGATGCACCACATCCTCCCAGCCGTTTTTTCCTTCCCTTCTCGGATAACTGATGAAAGATTTTTCTTCCCCGTTTTCCTTATCCCGATATTTCCGAACCTGGACAGGAAATTTAATACACCCTTCCTGCGGCAAATGGATATCCGCTTCTATTTCATGTTCAATCACTATAATCATCTCCTATTCTTTTATCTGCAGCCTTTTCAGACGCTGCATAACTTTGACCGGAAGCCCCGGTGCCGCAAACTTTTCAATATCCTTTATTTCTATGCCTTCTTCAAGGCAGTCTAAAAGGAAATCCTTCTGCTCATCAGAGAGTTTATCATCTTTAATGTACTTTTCTATGAACCGCCGGATATCAGTATCTTTACGCGTACCCATGATCGCTTTTATAAACCTGTTCCCACTATTTTTTTGTCGTAGGTATTCCCTTTCTTTTCGACTGGCAGATTCATTTCTTTCTGCATCTCCTCGTGGAGGATCTGATACTTCAGGCACAGATAATGGCTGTTCAATATCCCTTACTTTCTTCAGGACAGGCTGCTCAATATTCGTTTCATCGGTCAGCGAATATGAGCCAACCATTTCCCTGCATTCCTTCAATTGCCGCTTTAAGTCTTCCACTTGCACATGAAGCATTGCAATTACCTGATCCTTTGCAAGGATTGTTTCTTCCTGAGCCTGTGCCTGCTTTTTCATAGCCTCTTCCAGCCCGTTTTCAATCGCATTGCGAGCCTCCCTACTTTCCCTACAGACCTCGCGTACTTCTTTCTGCAGCGACTCCACATTTTTCTGAAGCAAATCCGTCTTCACACATATATTCTGCAGATGATCCATCCTCGCCTTCCGGATCTGGCCGGTCGTTGCCTTTGATTCCTGGAGCGTCCGGATCTGCTCTGTCGGCATGCCATCCAGGGCACAGATATATAGCCACTCTCTGTTCTGCCATTCCTCAACTTTATTCAAAATGTCCAGGATATCCGGTTTCACTTTCATACTTTTTGCTATCTCTATCTGACGCTGGCGGACGATATCCTTTTGCTGTTCCCTACTTATTTCTTCTGCCATGGAATAGCTCCTTTCTTCGTTTCAACTGTCTGGCCGACTTTATGTTTTATTCCCATTTGATCCTTCGTATCTGCTTTTTTTATTTTAGGATCAGCAACTACTACAACCCGTGCCTGCTGATCCATTTTTTTAATATGCCGGATGATCCGCTTTTCCTGGC
>SFGN01000197.1 GCA_004556565.1 Lachnospiraceae bacterium
CTTTCAGATGTGCAATATGGTTAGTTATTCATCTTCATCATCGTCGTTTGGCCAAGATGAGATCATGTGAATATCACCGGTATCCATATCCATTGCCATTTTGAAATTCTATTCGAACAATGATTTTGCATTCAAAGATGTCCATAACGAGGAATTGTTCTATCAAAACGGAAAAATCCTTGTGGAGATGGTGCAGCTATTCGAGAAATACAGAATTGTCTATTCTTCAAAACATCAGTTCCTTGGTGATTTGTTTGAGCAGCTCTTGAACAAGGGCTTCAAGCAGAACGAAGGGCAGTTTTTCACGCCCATTCCGATCACCCGGTTCATTTGGGACAGCCTGCCTGTTGATCGGATGGTGAAATCCGAAAGAGGCACCGTCTATCCCAAAGTGATCGACTATGCCTGTGGCGCGGGCCATTTCCTGACCGAGGCTATAGAAGCGATCAATTTCTTTGTACAGTCAGACGGCAATAATGCGTGGGCTAGGGATCATATTTTCGGAATCGAAAAAGACTACCGCCTCGCCCGCGTTGCGAAAATATCTCTGTTTATGAACGGTGCCGGCGAAGGAAACATTATTTTCGGCGACGGCCTGGAAAATGCTCCAGACAAAGGAATTGAAAACGGCACATTTGATATTTTGGTAGCGAATCCGCCCTATTCGGTAAAGGACTTCAAGCAGCATTTGCAACTGAAAAACAACAGCTTTACGCTTCTTGATCGTATTGGTTTGAACGGTGGCGAGATTGAAACGCTGTTTGTGGAGAGGATTGCGCAGCTGCTGAAGCCACAGGGAATTGCTGCGGTAATTCTGCCAAGCTCCATTCTCTCAAACGACAGTGCCAGCTACACCGGAGCGCGTGAACAGATATTACAGAATTTCTATATCCGCGGCATTGCAGCGTTTGGCTCTAAAACGTTTGGTGCAACCGGTACAAATACGGTTGTAATGTTCCTGGAAAAATACAATGAACCGCCGAAGCAGATTGATCTGTCAGAAGACTCTGTTGAATCCATTTTCAGTGGACGAGAGCTTGCCGAGTGGAAGGATAAGGACATTCTCGACGCGTATCTCGCGCAGATCGAGGTTGAGGAAGTGTTATATCGGGCGTTTATCGGAAAAAACCTTTCGCTTTCCGACATAGAAGCAACTGAATACTTCAAGATGTATGTGGCGGCATTTGCAGATTCAGCAGAGGCGAAAAATCTGCAGAAAACAAAGGCATATAAGAGTAAAACCGCCGAAGCGCAGGCCGCCGCATATTTGGAGAAGTTCTATGCATATGCGCACGCAATTGAGCAGGAGAAGCTTTTCTACTTTTCACTGGTATATCAGCAGACAACCGTAATAATCACTGCTCCAGCCGATAATAAGGCTCAAAAGGAATTCCTTGGCTATGACTGGTCGAATCGCAAAGGGAATGAGGGTATTCAGATTATCACTCCGGGCGGGAAAATGTATGATGATGCTGACCGGGCGGCCGAAGGGACACTCGCAAATGCTATAAAAAGATCTTTTTCTGGATTAGCACCGTCCTTTAGTAAAGAACAGCTCGTTTTCGGGGCTTTAGTTGAAACAAAAAATATGATGGATTTTTCAAGAGTTAGTTTCAACAAGGCCATCCGTACAAGTGTCAATAAGAGAATTGTTATTGAAAGCAAATATCCGCTTAAGTCAATTGATGAGCTGCAGATATTACTAAAGCGCGGAAAATCACCAATTTATGGAGATTCTTCTATACAAGTCATCAAGTCTGGACAAGCCAGAGGGTACAGAGATTTTGACTTTTCGATGAAATACTATCTGACCCAGGATGCCGAACTCGATGAGCGGAAGCTTCAAAAGGGAGATATTCTAATCAATTCTACAGGCGTTGGAACAGCGGGCCGAGTAACTCTTTTTGACTTGGACGGAGATTATGTCGTAGATAGCCACATTACAATTTTCAGGCCAAATGAGCAGATTCTATCCACTTTTGCACTGTTAATACTATCTTCAGTTGTCGGGTTCAAAACCCTTGAGAAAATGGCAGATGGTTCAAGTGGTCAGATCGAATTATCCATTGAAACTATAAAAAGAATTAAAATCCCAGTTCCGCCTATTCCCGTCCAGCAGAAAGTAGTTGACGAGTGCGCCAAGATCGATGAGGAATACAACACCACTCGCATGAGCATTGAGACTTACAGACAGAAGATAGCAGATCTGTTTGCAGAGTTGGATGTTGTTATGTCAACCGGGGGGGGTACAAACTAAGTCTGTCTGATACAGAAAAATTCAGTGTGGCTATTGGCAAGCGTGTTTTAGACAAGGAGCTCGTTTTGGGCGGAACGATACCTGTATATAGCGCCAATGTCACTGAACCGTTTGGCTATATTAATAAGCTGCTGATAACGGACTTCTCTGTTCCTTCTGTACTGTGGGGAATCGACGGAGACTGGATGACAAGCTATATGTCCGAGAGCAAAGCGTTTTATCCCACGGATCATTGCGGCGTTTTGCGCTGTAAGATTCCCGAAGTGAACCCGCGCTATCTTGCGCATATCCTTGAAGTCGAAGGTAAAAAGATGGGGTTTTCTCGTTCGTATCGGGCGTCAATTGATAGAGTTCAGGGAATTACTTTCACTGTGCCTGACATTGCGGTACAAGATGACGCTATGAAAAAAGTGGCGGATTATGAATCCAAAATTGAAGAGGCTGAGATGCGTTTAGAGGAAATCGCTGCTCAAAGGAATGACATTATAAAAAAAGCGTTAGAAGATGGTTGATTATAGCTCTTTGAGCTCTGTTTTCTTCATAGCATTCATTCCTCCTTTACAGCTATGTAAAATCGAATATCGGCCAAGGAATCCCTTGCCGCCGATATCCGCCGCCGTTTTACCCGAATGTCATTTTTGTTATCCCTGCCCCCATCTCGGCGGCGTTGCTTCGCTCTCGGCGTATCCGACTGTCATCGCAAAGTCATATCCCATTCGGACGGTCATTCAATTGTCAAGGTTCGTTGAAGGTTTTTTCCCCTCAAGGAGTAGCCAACGGGGTACGGGGTGAATATCCGACAAGCAAAAATGTTTTTAACTTGTTCCTCTCACTAACCAATTGGCGAATTTTTTGAGAGTTTGGCAAAAAACTTTTTGATGCCCCCACTTTTAATTGCTTATTTCCGCTTGGAAATGGCGTATATCAGGCTTTTGTCCCTTCACTAGTTCCGAATTGGGTCGGTCGTTTTGGCAGGTCTTT
>SFGN01000198.1 GCA_004556565.1 Lachnospiraceae bacterium
GTGGCTCCGGAATATGAAACTGATCGTTTTACACATGAAAAACATTTGATTTCCGGTGACTATGACATTGATGAAAAAACACGTCAGGTCATGTTGAGTGAAGATGGTGTGCATAAAGCGGAAAAGTATTTCCATATCAAAAACTTATACGATATTGAACATACACAGCTGGTACATCACATCAATCAGGCTCTAAAGGCAAACTATATCTTTACCAATGAAGTGGAATACGTGGTCAGTGATGATCAGGAAATCGTGATCGTTGACCAGTTTACCGGTCGTTTGATGCCGGGACGTGCCTACAGTGATGGTTTACATCAGGCCATCGAGGCTAAAGAGGGTGTTCCAATCAAGGAAGAAACTTCAACTCTGGCTACGATCACATATCAGAACTTCTTCCGTTTGTATGAAAAACTGGCCGGTATGACCGGTACCGCAAAAACAGAAGAGGAAGAATTCTTATCGACCTACAACATGAAGGTTGTCGTAATTCCGACAAACCGTCCGGTTATCCGTGAAGACCAGCCGGATGAAATCTATGCCCATAAAGATCGCAAATATAAGGCTTTAGTCGAAGAAGTAAAACGTCTATATGCCAAGGGACAGCCGGTTTTAGTGGGTACGATTGCGGTAGAAACCAGTGAGCTGATCAGTAATCTGTTGAAAAAAGAAGGCATTCCGCATGAAGTTTTAAATGCCAAAAACCATGCACGTGAAGCAGAAATCATCGCCAAGGCCGGAAGACCAAAATCAGTAACAATTGCCACTAACATGGCCGGACGTGGTACCGATATCAAGCTGACAAAAGAAACACGTGAATTAGGCGGTTTAGCCGTTTTGGGTTCAGAACGTCATGAATCACGTCGTATCGATAACCAGCTGCGTGGGCGAAGCGGACGTCAGGGGGATCCGGGATTCTCTCGATTCTATGTATCTCTGGAAGATAACCTGATGGTGCGTTTTGGTGGTGACAAGCTGCAGAAGATGTTTGAAAAACTGGGCGATGAACAAGTGCAGTCCAAAGCGGTAACGCGTTCGATCACCATGGCCCAAAAACGTGTAGAAGGCTTTAACTTTGATATGCGTAAACAGCTGCTGGATTATGATGATGTATTACGTCGTCAGCGTGAGATCATCTATGCGCAGCGTAATCGTATCTTAGAAAGCGATGAAGTCCATGAAATGGTACATACGATCTTTGATAAGGCAATTGAAGAAACGTTGCAGGCAAACATTGTTGATGCCAAAAAACAGACAGTAGATCCTGTCAGTCTGTCTAAATCGTTTGATATCATGGGCATGCAGGAAGAAAAACAGATCAAGCCGGATGAAATTGAAGGCAAGTCGTATAAAGAAATCGAAGATTATGCGAAAAATAAGATCTGGGGTGAATATGAAAAAGAAATTCAGCCTGTTAAAAAGCAGTTCCTTCCATTTGAAAGAACCGTGGTTTTACGAAACATTGACAGAAACTGGATTGCCCATATCGACCGTATGGATAAATTAAGAAGTGGTATTTATTTAAGAAGTTATGCGCAAAACAACCCACTACAACAATATGTACAAGAAGGATTTGACATGTTTGAAGAGATGAATCGTCGCATCGATCGTGAAATTACTTTCTTCTTGTGCAAGGTGCGCATTCGCAGGGAGACCAAAGCATAATGGAACTATATGAATTAAAACAAGGAGTGAGCACTCACCTGGAGAAATTACGTTCTCTGGGTGAGTCACTTTGACTTAGCTCAGAAAAAGAAACAGATTGAAGACTATGACAAACAGACTTTAGAAGAAGGCTTCTGGTCGGATCAAAAGAAAGCGCAATCCGTGATTCGCATGCGAAATTCCTTAAAAGATATCGTAGATCACTATGAAAGCTTGTTGGATCAGTTGGAATCATTGGATGAAACGGCGGAGGCCTTAAAAAATGATCTGGATGAAGAATTATTAGAGATGGCTTCTGATGAGTATGTGGGAGCCAGTGAAAGCTTTGAAGCCTTTGAAATTCAAGTCTTACTTTCACATGAATACGATCAAAACAATGCGATTCTTGAACTGCATCCAGGTGCCGGAGGAACAGAATCGTGTGACTGGGCCAGCATGTTGTATCGCATGTATACTCGCTATGCCGAAAAGAAAGGCTGGAAAGTCACAGTGCTTGATTATCTGGCCGGAGAAGAAGCCGGCATCAAAAGCGTGACTTTTCTGGTAGAAGGGGATAAGGCCTATGGTTATTTAAAAGGAGAAAAAGGCGTACATCGCTTAGTTCGTATCTCTCCTTTTGATTCCGGTGCCAGAAGACATACCAGCTTTGCCTCTTTAGAAGTCATGCCACAGTTTAATGATGAGATTGAAATCGAAATTAAACCGGAAGATCTAATCGTAGAAACAAAACGAGCATCCGGAGCCGGAGGGCAGCATATCAATAAAACCGACAGTGCTGTTCGCATGGTACACAAGCCTACCGGTATTGTAGCAACGTGTCAAAATGGGCGCAGTCAACATGAAAACCGGGAAGAAGCTTTACGTATATTGAAATCTCGTCTTTATCAGTTGGAAATTGAAGAAAAAGAAAAGAAACTTAAAGAAATCAAAGGAGAACAAAGTGCCAATGAATGGGGATCTCAGATTCGCAGTTATGTCATGCACCCTTATTCTTTGGTCAAAGATGTTCGTACCGGCTATGAAACCAGTCAGGTACAAGCTGTTTTAGATGGTGATTTAGATGAGTTTATCTTTGCTTATTTGAAAAGTCAGGTACAGTAAATCCGGAAAAAGCGGAAAGAGAAATGGGGAAATAAAAGTTGAATCCCCTTACAAATTTTTCCTAAATGTTGAAAAGAATGTAAGAAGGTTTGGTGAAAATCACTTGTAAACAAACCTTCTTTTTCTTATACTTAATTTTGTAGAAGGAGGCTATAAGAAATCATATGACAGATATAGAAAAACATGCCCTGCATGTAAGACAGAACATCATCAAGATGGTGTATGCGGCACAAAGCGGGCATCCGGGCGGCTCTTTATCCGGGGCCGATCTGCTGACGGATCTGTACTTCAGAGAAATGGATATCAACAAAGATAATGTGGATACGATTGAAAGGGATCGTTTTGTACTGAGCAAGGGACATGCCTCCCCGCTGCTGTATGCCGTACTGTGTGAAAAGGGATTTCTGCCGGAAGAGGAATTGAAAGGATTCAGACAGGTGGATTCCAAACTGCAGGGCCATCCCAACATGTGTCCGGAGTGGATATGTCCACCGGTTCTCTGGGACAGGGGATCTCGGCAGCGGTGGGTATGGCCATCACCAATAAACATATCGACAAGAATGAACACCGAATCTATTGCCTGCTGGGCGATGGAGAAAGCGAGGAAGGACAGGTATGGGAAGCCTGTATGGCAGCCTCCCATTACAAGTTGGACAACCTTTGTGTGATGCTGGACTACAACCATCTGCAGATCGATGGCAACATCGACGATGTGATCGGCCCGGAACCGTTCAAATCCAAGTTTGAAGCGTTCGGTTTCCATACGATCGAGATTGACGGTCATAACTTTAAGGAAATCGAAGCAGCTTTTCAGGAAGCCAGAGAGACCAAGGGACAGCCGACAGCCATCATCGCCCATACGATCAAGGGCAAGGGCGTATCGTTTATGGAAAACAACTATGCATGGCATGGAAGTGCGCCAAACAAGGAACAGTATGAAGAAGCCATGAAGGAACTGGGTGGTGAATAATATGGCAACAGCAACAAGAGAAGCGTATGGAAAGGCCCTGGCCAAGCTGGTACAGGAAAGAGAAGATATCGTGGTCCTGGATGCGGACCTGACCAAATCCACAAAAACGATCGAAGCCAAGAAGGCGTGCCCAGAAAGACATTTCAATATGGGGATCGCGGAAGGCAACATGATGGGCGTGGCAGCGGGACTGGCAGCCAGTCATAAGATTGTCTATGCATCGAGCTTTGCGATGTTTGCGGCAGGAAGAGCGTTTGAACAGATCCGCAACAGCATCTGTTATCCAAAATTGAACGTCAAGGTGTGTGCGACCCATGCGGGAATCAGCGTAGGCGAAGACGGCGCCAGCCATCAGAGTGTGGAGGATATCGCGATTATGCGAAGCATTCCGAACATGAAGGTGTTCCAGCCCTGCGATGCCAGGGAGACCGAACAGATCATCAAGGCCGTGGCCGATATCGAAGGCCCATGTTATGTACGTTTAGGACGACTGGGCGTAGAGGATGTGTATGATGACAGTTATACATGGGAATACGGCAAAGGGCAGGTGCTTAAAAAAGGAAGTAAAGTGGCCATCGTTGCGACAGGACTTATGGTACAGGAGTCTTTAAAAGCTATCGAACAGCTAAAAGACATCGAACCGACACTGATCAA
>SFGN01000199.1 GCA_004556565.1 Lachnospiraceae bacterium
TACTTAAACAGTAACCCAAAGAGAGAAAAAAAAAAGGAGATCAGCAAATGAGACCCCATTCCAATGGAATCTTTTTAATAAAAAAATCACATAAATAAATAAATCCATTTCATCCCTGAAGTAAACGCAAGTTCTCTCTTGTGCACATACGCACTTGTGCCTCTTAGGTAAGGCCTTGTAAATGGAAGAAAAAAAAATGGCAAAGTGAAACGAAAGTTATGCAGCTCTTGAGAGTGTATAACTAGAATCTGTGCAGTATTTATATTCAGAAAAACATAGCCAGTGTTCTATGGTGGCTAGCTTGTTACAAAAGTGTTCTGATCTCTGCTGTGCTATGGGTTCAATCCCTGGCCTGGGAACTTCTGCATGCCCCACGTAAAGTCCAAAAAATAAAAAGACAAAAAGAAAAGAAAAAAGAAACAAATACACAATCAAAAACAAAACAAAACAAAACAAACCATGACCTTTGTCACTAACCAAGACATGGAAGGGCCCTGGGCACCAGGCAAAATATCTATAGCCATAGAGACAAAAAAAGATTGATGGTTGCTTGTGTTAGGAGAGGAAATGTGGGGAAGTACCATCCAAAGGGTATGAGATTTCATTGCGGATTGATACAATGAGAACTGAGGAATTGATGGGAGTACCACATTCTGAAGATTATATATGCCCTTGAACTGAATACTCTAAAACTTATACCATAATGTTGTCACATTGTTAAAAACTGACTGTGATCTGGTATCACTGATTTTATTATATCGAGTTTTCTGTGTATCCTACGCAAGTAGTCTGTGTGTTAAACAATATTCCAAACATTTTCCGTTAGGTTGCTGAGGGAGGAATGCACAAGGCCAAATAGTGCACAAGAGGAATTTATTAGGGTCTCTGAGGGGGCTGGGCAGAGCCCACGATGGCATCAGCCTTGACTGCAAGGAGGTGTTAGGCTTATAAAGCATCTGTGGTGGGAGTCTGTGGTTGGAGTCCACGGTGGGACCTTGCGGCAGGGAAAATGGAGAAGAAAGGGAAGGTCAAGGGAGGTGTAGGGACTCAAGTCCCATGACAGAGCACAGTTAATCCGTGTAGGCAGTTAGTCTGTGCAGGCAGTTGCTTCCCACAGGTCCTCGTTTCTTGCTGCCCAACTTGCACTTCCACATTCTGGGAGGGGCGTCCACAGCAAGTCTCTCAGGTGAGCAGCAATAGTTGGGGTGTATGGCGGTCTGTCTCCATCCTCCTGGGATCCTCTCATTCAAGCCTTCCATTATATGGGATAGGGATGAATGTCTACTCTTCTCTATCTGCTTCCTGCTGGCCTGGGGTGAGGAGTACTTGTGGATGGACATGGTATATGCTACCATAGAGGATGGGAAGAAAGGAAAAATAAGATTAAACATGGGTTGATACCAGTATTGTGGAAGGAGGAGTGTAGTTTCATCTGAGTAGGTTTTAACACGTGATGTGGTATTAACACGTAAATCACAGGAACTATTGGTCATAATACATGTTGTCTCCTTTCTGTTGCTATAAGAGAAGACCTTGAAAATATAAGGTTGTCGCTGCCAGCTGATGCTGCTTTGAGAACAGCTGGTGTCATCACGTCTGACAGGGCACATAAACCCTAAGTTCTTGGCAATACAAGGGATTGCCTAAAATTACTTCCATAAGATTTCCTAGTCTTCCTTGGATGTCTGACCCACAGCTACTCCATTCTGCCTTTTCTCCCTATTGGCCCATGCAGTTGCCATGGTCAATGATCTCTGTATTTCTAGATGAGAGAAGTTGCAAGAATTTGGGCCCATAGAGATCCTCACCTGAAATCGGTCTGAAGGCCTGTGCCTCACCGCTGCTCACCTCCCTGAGCTCTGCTCAGCTGGTGCTGCAGGTCAACAGCTGCTGTGCCTCAAGTTTTCCTGCACGGAGAGCCTCTAGGCAAGTGCTAACTTGAGGTCACAGTTGGCCATACTCCCCCATGGTCGGACATTTGACCGTAGTTTGGGGAGGCATTTCATGACCATTTCATCTCACAGTGCCAGCAATGAACATTGCTAGGTCTGGCAATGATGTCACAGATAGGCCATTAAATGTGCTAGTCCTGGACAAAGCCATACTAGGAGTAGCCAAAAGTCTCTGGACCACCCATCTTCCTCGTCTATTATGGTCCAGGAAAATATTCCCTCTTGCTGCATGTTCCCATATCTAGAGACCACTGATCTCATATGGAACTATATATCATTTTCAGTGACTCAGTTACACTTCTGGAAATGCAAGAGACAGCAATTTTGTGGAGACAGTGAATAAAACAAAAACCTAGAGACTCTCATGATGAGAGAAGGAAGTCAGAAAGAGAAAGACAAAGACCACATGATAACACTTATATCTGGTGTCTATTTTAGAGCACAAGTGAAGCTTTCCACAGAAGAGAAAAACATGGAATTTGAGAATAGACTTGTGGTTTCCAGGGGGAGGGGGACTGGGACAGAGTGGGATTGAGTGGGAGCTTGGAGTTCATTGAGGCAGTCTCTTGCCTTCGGAATGGATAAGCAGTGAGATCCTGCTGTGTAGCCCTGGGAACTATGTCTCCTCACTTGTGATGGAGCATGATAATGTGAGAAAATAATGTAAACATGTCTGTGTACCTGGCTCACCATGCTGTGCAGTAGAAAATATAACAATATATTGGTGGCAATAAAAACAAAATAACCTATTCTGATAAGGAGTGGAAAAATATAAGAAAATATTTGTGGTCTCTTAAAAAATATGTGGAAAGCATTATTCATAAAGTCATAAATGAAAATTGAAAAGCTTCACACAAAACAGCCCTGTTTTATTGCTGTTCAGCTGGATTAGTCTGTTCCTTCTCTTTAAAGGAAATTTCATTCTGGCTTGTCCACTCAGCTGTACTCCCCAGTGTTCTTAGGCTGGTTATCCCTTGACAGTTTAAACATTCCCAACACAAGGGAGCCTTTAAATTTCGATTAATGTAGCCCAGGAGAGTTATGTCACTTGGCTAAAGTCTTACCTGCTGATTGAGCTTGAGTAACAGTTGAAGGAAACATAATTGTGCCCTTGTGAGAGCAGGTATTACTTGGCCAGGTGAGGGGATCCCACCTAGGAACATCACTGAGAAGAGCCTTGGAGGGGAGAAACCCGCCAACGTAGATGAGAAGGTCAACAAATGACCATGTGGTCATGGGGGGAGGGCAATGTTGGGATAGTGGCCTCCTTCT
>SFGN01000045.1 GCA_004556565.1 Lachnospiraceae bacterium
GTGACCTGCACAGTGCCGGACAACTCATCATTGTATAACTCTTCTGACTCATCTGATCGCTGGTAGCTATGGCCGGTTAATCGGATCCCAGTAACCACATCGCTATGGTCCAGTGTTAAGCCCTCAAATACTTTATCAAAATCGCCAGTCTTTTCAGCCTGCTTCGGATAGATAACTACTCCGTCATAGTTGCTCGTATCAACTACGGCGCCGATCGCAAAAGCTATTTGCATGAGGGCGGCCCTTTTTGTTGTATACGGGATATACCCAGATAAAGTACTATTGTCAAACGTCTCATCCAGCAAATAGTTAAAGTCCTCACCATCAAATATCTGTGCAATTACGTCCGGCACTCGCTGCCCGGTGTAAATTCCTCCGGGGAATTCGTTACCATCCAAAAGGCCCACAGCATCATGCGTATCCATATAGTAATCTGTCTTACTCTTACGGGCCCCATTTTTAAGATAAAAATTACCGATCAGGCCTCCATTGAAATAGAGTGACAGCTTCTGCTTTTTTTGCAGATCAAACGGTACAGAAGACTTTGTCCGCACTGTAAAATCCATCGTATTGATGCTTATGCTCTCCGATATCGCGTTGATCTCCTGCAGGCAGTTTACCTCGGTGATTTCGTCATCTAAAAAATCTCTGTAGATCCCATAATCAATTCGAGTTAAGAACACCGGCCGGTATGGTCTTGACGTCTCTGTAAAAGTAATAATGATACGGTCATAAAGCTGCACATAATTACTGCAAAAATATTTTGTTTCGTCTGGTTCAAAATCCAGATCGGAAAGAAGCTGCTCCCCAGAATACCATTTGACATTTATCCGGCTCGCATAATCCCCCGACATATCGTTAAAAGTAAGCAGGAGACCAACGCTCGTAAACTTACGGTTAAATGTAACTTCAAGCGCTGGCGCCTTAATCTCCTTTTCCCTTCCTGGCGTCGGATATAAAAAGATGGACGGATACTCACCTGGTAATGCCGGATCCTGTGTTGCGGTATACTCAAAATGTCCTGTAGCGTCTGATATTTCATCACTGATAAAGCCATACCCGCCAGCCTCATCTGGGAAGTTTATATAATCGCCATTGAGCAGCGCAAACCGGGGCAGGCATAACGCATACCCCGGATATTTCAAATCGTCACGTTTGAGATCCGGAAATGTATTTCGTATGACCGTCGGAGCCGGAAATACATCTTGCCCCGGAAATATTTCTGCCCCAGGGCATAAACCTGCATCAATCACCTGGGGATTACTGTTTTCTTTGGCGTATGGGGCCACATCATCATAAACAATTTTAATGCCGCTCTTATCTGATGCATCGGATCGTATTGACTGTTTCAAAAACATCTTACGGCCTCCTTTGCGGTGACATTGCGACAAAGTGTACAGATAGACCATGCCATAAATTTTTTCCATTTCGGCGCTGCAGGCTGTCCTTGCCTTTTGTCACGTAAGCCTCAAATTCAAGTGTTTTCTGCGCGTATGGAACGACCAGGCGATGCTTTGTCTCTGGCGCTGATATCATCTGGTAAAAGGTATCATAATCTTCTCGGTACTGCACAATCGGCTCAATTTCCATAGTGTAGTTGTAAAATGTTCCGGCTATCTCCCGGTACATATCGTAGTTCTTTAAACGGCCCGAGTTTTCGGTGTCTGTTACAGAAAATTCTCTTTCCAGCTTAACAACTTCAAGCCTCAGTTCTATACCATCTATTGAGAATACATTTTCCGACATACTTATCCCTCCGTTACCATTCTTACACCTACACGCTGTTTCTCCTGATTGTTCGCTTCGTAGACAGCCCGCGCAAACCGCTGTCCGTTAATTATTAAATCAATCTGCATAGGCCGTCTATTTCCTCCCTCCCCCATATACTTCGCCATGACATTATCAAGGGCCTGCTCTATCGTTGACAGAGGCGATACTATTTCTGTTTCCCGGTTATTGTCTCCGAGGATTGCTGCAAATTCACCGGCCCGCGGCGGTACCACCGTACCTGTTGCCAGACGTGGCAGCCGGTAAGAACTTACATCACCCATCCCATAAGCACTATACGGACTGTATGAACTATTGGAACCTGCTGATGCCATAGTTCGTTTTCCTGCATTTACAGCTACCAGTGCAGCCCCTATTCCCAGTGCAATTGCTCCAGCTATCAATGCCGCTTTCGCTGCTCCCCCTGTCGCTGCTCCTAATGCAACAGCCAAAATAGTAATTGCGGAGGCGGCCGCCATTATTGAACTTATTACCTTTTCTGGAACAGTCATGTTATCCCAGTTTTTATAAATCTCATATACTGCCCCAAGCAGAATACCAATTGCCGAGGCTATGCCCAAATATGCCAATTGTGTTGTATCAAGATTTTTATTTAATAATTTCAAAATACCAATAAAACCATTTGCACCCGAAAGTACGTCAATAATATTCTTGACCTTTTCGACAAATTCGATAGCTTTCCAAGCCATGAAAAAACCTGCTACAGTTACAGCCGCAAATCGAATTTCTTCTTCATGTTCTGATATCCAGTCAGAAAACTTTGTAAGCCATTCTGTAACTTTTTTCAATGCCTCTATAATTATTTTTCCAGTCCATTCACCGAATGGCTGCAAGAAGTCTTCCCACAGCCATATGGCTAATGGTTTCAGTGCTTCTAATATACTATTTAAAGCTTTTAATGCCGCAGAAATTAGATCAAACGCTGCCGGAATACCATTCTCTATCCCCCATTTTGCGATCGGGAGAAGAATATCTTTCAGGAGCCAAAGCAAGACATCACCTATTTTACTTACGATTGGCCTTAAGCTCACCAGTACCCCGTCAAAAGAAGACAATAACGGGTAAAAATCTAAACCGGCAGACCAATCCCTGATTACTTCTGAAGCTTCACGGAAAAATCCAGTCACCTCAAGTACCAGATCACCCAAGTGACGCATAATTGACACGCCCAGATCTCCGCTTGTCCAGGCTTTATCCAACTGATCGCACAAATTAGCTGCCGTAAATGCGAGGTTCGTGAAAGTAACCAACAGATCATCTGTTATTTTCTGTCCGTAGCCCTCATTCTTCCACACCTGTAGAAATGATGCTCCGACGTCCAACGCGAGGTTTTTCATGCTGCTGAGAGCTGCATGGACAGCCTCGTTTACCTCCGGACCGTTCTCCATCCAGGATTGTTTCAACGGGTCAAACAGATCTGAAAAGACGCTCTTTATTACATCTGCAAAATCTTTAATATCGTTCTCAATCTCCACCGTTTCAAACATTTGATCCGGTGTCGGACCTATATAGCCTTCTTCTGATTTTTTCTGTGCCTGGATCAGATCGTCAAAGGAAAAAGCTAACTTTTGATTCAGTTTCTTCTTCTTTTTCAGTTCCGAATTACTGTCTTTTAATGCCTCTCCATAATTTTCCTCAACATCTACAGCCTTCACAAATGTTGCTTTTCCGGTTAAGGCTGCTACAAGCTGCCCCGCGTAGGTTGCCCCCGTCGATAGAAGATCAATCATTTCCTTTAATGCTGGGGCTGCTGCTTCAAGAGCTGGAGCAAAAGCTGTAGCAAAGCTGTTTTTCAGTCGGGTGTTGGCAGAAACGAGCATGGAAATACTTTTGTTCGTCTCGTCCGAATACTGGGCCAGATTTTCGAAGCCCTCTTTAGCTACCTTTATGGCCGCTCGCATTGCCATGCGGATCAGCATCAGCTTAAACATATTGGATAACTTTAAAATACTTTTGGTAAGCGGGATTGCTGTCTTATTTGTAGCAGCCAGCGTTTTATTCATTTTTTTGCCTGATGAATCTACCTTCTTCTGAGCGGATCCAGTCCCTGCCAGTTCCTTCTTATAAGAATTCAGTGCGGCTATTGCTTTCTGCAATTCTCCATAGGTCTTATCATATTCATGATCTCCGAAATAAGCTCCTGCTTTCTCAAGAGAATACAGATGCTCCTTCAACAGGTCAATCTTGTCCACCAGCGCTATTACACTTTGATTTCCAGAATTAAACGCACCCATAATTACATGGCCTGTTGACGATGCAATAGCTGGTATGTCTGATATTGTCCGCTTGAGGATTTCAAGTGTGTTCTGTAACATGGTAGGCCCCTGCTTTGCTTCTTCAAAAGCCTTGTTCTCCGCAGCGGCGGCCTCTCTGGCTGATTCTTCAATAGCCTTATTTCTGGCAATTATTTCGTCAACATCGTTACCATAAATATCATATCGTTTTCCGTCATCCGGAATGGAAGAAGGCGAAGCGTTATTGTTTGTGATCGTTCCTGTAAATGTTGCAGCCTTTTCTTTGTTCAGGCGTTCTACTTCTTCTCGTGCCTTCTTCGCTGACTCCGCGACGGTATCAATATCTTTCGCGGTGGAGGCGGCCGTGTTACCTGCTCCGGTAAATCCTCCATCCATTTTTTTAGACAAGTCTTCGATTAATCCTGAAAGCCTTTCAACTGCTTTTGTTAGCGTACTCATTCCAGCATCGAAGCCTTCTGTATTAACCTTTGTGTCAAATTTTAAGCTTCCATCAGCCGCCATGCTCTCACCTCACTTCCGGGCATAAAATAAGACGCCATACGGCGCCTATCCCAATAGCTTATTCCAATAATCAATTTCTTCCTGTTCTTCTGCGGTATACTTCGTTTTAATGTCGCACATGGCTTTATTCGCCTGATAAAATTCCTGTTCCCATTTCTCCAGTTTCTTTCCCCTTGCCCGTTTCTGTCGTATACCGAGGACCATAGAAAAGGTTCCGTCGTCAATCTCCATAAAGTACCCCATAAAGGTCCACCAATGCATATATTCTGCTGCACGGACCTCACGGCCGGCCACCTTATTGATTGCAGGAAATAAAATTGGTTCGTCCTGCTCCCAATCCATTACCTTACGAGATGGCTTCTTGTCATCTGCTTCCTGACCGCAGTCGAGGAACCATAATGCCTGACGAACTGCCTCCGGATATGCGCTTTCTGGTATCTCTTCCGGAGTCATAAACAATATTTCAAGCATTACCTCGTATTTCTCTTCTGGAAGAAGTTCAGGATCATTAAAAGCCTGCATAATTACCAAAATGTCACGGAAATCGGTTCGAATCTCCATTTTCTTCCCGGCTACCTCCAGGGTCGTCGGCAGCCGGCCGATCACTTACTATACTCCTTAGTGTATTTCTCGACGCGAGCATTACTTCCAACCCTAAATTCGTCTACACCTTCCTGTATGATAGGCATTGCCGCTCTGAGGAAAGCTTCAAAAAGAAATTCTTTCTCTTCTCCTACAATACACAACGGGGACTGCCCGGCGAATACAGTATCGTATACGTCGGAATTGAAAATGTAGTTGATCTCCTCCCGGATCAGATCGTCAAACTCTTTCAGAAGTTCTCTGACCTGCTCTGTTGGGTTTTCAACCGATTCCCCATCAGGCGGTAGCTTAACCACTTCTATCTGGCTTTGCTTCGCTGTTATCCTTTTCTGTGCTTTTTTAGCGCGCACAAGAATATTAGGGTCAGCCGGGTTGAAACGGATTACCCTGCTCTCATCTCCATTAATCGAAAAAGACTTAAGGTTATCAGAAAAATTTATACTATGCATATGTTACCTCCCTATGCTGCTGATCCAGAATCTGCGGTGAAGGTCTTTGTCGATAAATCAAAAGTGCCTTTCACACGGTTTCCTGTGGCGTGGACGTTAAACGGAATCTGATAACCAGATGTGTCACCACCATAGCTGACCACCTCAATGATGGCCTCTTCCCTATAGGCCACATATTTCCCGGCTGTCGGTGTTTCCCATAAATGGACTTCGATCAGTTCGGTTTTAAGTTCATCAAGTGTCAGTCTGTTATCTACAATATTTTGCAGCCGTTCAAATAACGGATCTCCTATTTCCGCATAATATGGATCTACTGACGCCTGCGGCTGATAACTGTCAAGACTCACCGAGTTCTCTCCGAGGATATTGATTTTAGTTTCCACATTGGCGTTAAGTTCAAGGTTATATTCTTCCAGATCCTTTCCCAGCCGCACAAACGCCGGGGAAGATGCTGACGGAAGAGCCGAATTAATGAAATGAGCCATCAATTTCCGTTTGATTTTTCCTGCTTCTGGCATTTAAAACTCCTCACTTTCTATTTTGTACTGGGCGTATATCTGTATCTGGTACAGCACGCCGTCATTCATTGTTTCACCCATGGGCTGCATAGCCATGGCATTAGCCGTCGTGGCTTTTAAAAATCTGCCTATGACCGCTTGATTATCGACCTCAACACTGATACCATCCTCTTCCGGCAGTCGCTCCAGCCAGTAGGCCAGTTCAAGCAAAAAGTTACTGTTCGCCAGCCGGTTATAATCGGTAAATGACTGAGCTACCGCATACATGGCAAAATTATGCTGCCGGATCTGGTTCCCCAGCACGTCCTTCCGGAGCAGACTATCTCCGGTACTGGACAAGCCGTAATTTACAGGATCCGGATCCGTAAAATCAATGTGTATATCTGCGCCACCCATAAACTCCGATATCTTCGGATACTCTGTTAATTTCTGGCGCATAAAATCTATGATCGTCATATCTTTCCCCCTCTGTCCACTACAGCCTGAGCCGCCTCTAAAATGTCGCCCTTATGGTCTGCTTTCATCCGGTCGAACCACTTCTTTCCCCGCATTGGGGCACCAGTGTATTTAAGTTCCTTTTCCGTTGGTACCTTGATCTCATTTTCCTTCGCCCAAGAGCTTCTCGTCGTCGGTGACACGTACAGGATACCTTCGTGCAAATAATGCGCATGTGGCCCTGGTGTATTAATCTCTCCCGAACCAGTCACTGTAGCCATGATCATCATGTGTTCAAGATTACCGGCCTGGCGCCGCGGCATATAAGGACTCATGTATCTCATAGCCTCACTGTCAATCACTTTCTGGACTGGACCGCCAGGCTGAAGGCCGTGCTTCTCAAGAAGCACTTCTATCGGCTGTATTTCAAGTTCTACCTTCACAGCACACCTCCTACTTGCAGGACAGCTCATAATGCTGCGCTGATTCACTGCCGTACAATTTCTCATCTACCGTCATGACCGTCACGCAGCCATGGCACTGCTTCAGTTCCTGCAGCGACTCAGACATACTCTTCTGGCTGCTACAGTCAATCATGTGATTGCACTGGCCTTTCACAGCCAGATCCTTCCCGGCAGTAAAACGGATCGGCTCGAACAGGCTCTCAAGCGGGATCACCAGCAGCACCGAGTCAGAATCCCGCTGGCCGGTTTTCAGGACATTGGATTGCTTCACATTGTCCCAGAACACGTCTTCCACAAATATTCGCCTGTAGGAATCCTGCTTTCCACACTTCGAGTACAGATACAGTGTAACATCAGCATTCGTATACATATCACACCCCCTGATAACACAGGCCAGTGTCAGCCAGCCATTTCATGACGATACCCCGCTGCTCCCGGTCAGCTGCCTGTCTGGCCTCCGCCGCAGAAGAGAAAGAGACCGAATAGGTCCCTACCTTCTCCGATGTCTTCCCGGCAGCTTCCCGGTTCCGCTTCTCCTGCTGGCAGATTACTTCAGCCAGTTCACAGCAGCATAGGCGGACCGGCTCAGGCACTTCCAGAAGGGTTTTCAGCCGCCCGAAGGTATACACATCAATCACCTGGCTGGCCTGCCGTGCGTAATAATCAAAGCCGGTGCGAATGACTGGCTTACGTCCCATAAGATATTCATTCTGATAATCCTGCTCAGCTGCATAAGGCATTCGCACCACGCTCCTTTTTAGCCGTTTGTGATTAATCTGGCAATCGGTAAAGCCTTCGGATCAAATTTAATATCCCAGTTCGCTTTTGCAAATAACTGAGCATCTGTCGGGGACTCTGTCCACCCAGACGTTGGAATCTTAAAGCTGAATCCATTGGGGTGGATCGTCTCACGCATACGGGTAATCAGTTCATCCTGACCGCCGTTCTTCTTTGCTTCCCTCACCGTCTCCACCGGAACATCAACCCTGCCGCGGGCAGTACGGATAACTCCATTTCCGAATAAGTATGTCGTGTACTTCGACAGATCTTTGTTTGCTCCATCTCCGCCAACTTTCTCCACTGGAACGCCATCATCCACAATAACCGTATACCCATTAGCAGATCCCAGCGCCATAGGCCGCTGGATTCCATTGGCATCAGTCTGTTTCCAAAACTCCAGAAGCTGTAAATTTTCAAGAGTTTTCGCTACATTGGAATGCATAATCACAAGCCCAAACTGGTCTTTGTGATCTCCGCACGCCTCTGTCGCAAGGTCATTAAGATCAGTCTCTCTGATTTTCCTTGCTTCTGCAGTGGTAGATGTCAGTTCCAGGGTATGGCTATCCGCCCACTTTTTTGCGTGTCCGCTTGCTCCTGTAATACCGAATATTGCGTCAGAGATACCAATCAAGCGCATCTGACGACGCTTCTGCCAATACCTGGCAACAGATGCAACAATGTGCCCCATCGGATCAGAACCGGAAAGTTCTGCCGTAAAGTTTCGAGCAAAGAACCCTTTCGCACGACCATAAACAACTCCCGTCTGGGAACCGCCACCTATTTCTTCAACGGTGATATCCGTCTGGCCGTCGTAGTTCAGGTCTTCTCCCTCCAGGGTGTTGTAAAAAGGGATTGTATAAATATTTCCGTGGTTCTGGATCATTCCCGCAATCGTCGAATCCTCTACAACCGCGCCCGACTGGATCATAGCGGTGTAATATGGATCCGGAGCCTCATTCCACATATCCAAAAATAATTCATCATCAAATGGTATTCCAAAAATTATACCTGGCATAGTTAATTATCTCCTTTCATTTCTGCATATTTTTCGGGGTTGCTCTGCTTTAATTCTAAGCGTTCTTTATACCCCATTGTCTTAAACTGTTCTTTTGTAATCCCAATTGCAGGACCATTTGTTGGACCAACCGGATTGTTTATAGGTTCATTGGCTCCAAAAAGATAGCTGTTATCCTTCTGGCACGCCTCGATGGCCGCCTTTATATCTGCGGTCTGATCTTTACTGACCTTTAATGCTTCGACATCAAGCAGAGCCTTGACCGCTTTCGCATTTCTTCCTCCAGCTGCAGTGATAGCGGCCTCCAAGGACGTACCAAATTGCATATCTGCAATCTTTGTTTCATACTCTGCCTTTGACTGCTCATATTTTGTCTTATACTTCTCGACCTGTTTTTTTACCTGGTCATAATCCTTAAAGCCGTCAATCGTTGTATTGGCTTCCTGAAGCTGAGTCTTCGTCTGCTCCAGTTCTGTCTTGACCTGTTCCAGATCCCCTTTGGCCGCCTCGATATCATTGCCATTCTCAGCCATAATGCTGTCTACCTGTTCTTTTGTCAGGCCCATGTCTTCTAAAAATTTACGTTTCATACTGCTCCTTTCTCGCTACGCTTTTATACGGGGTTGCTTCCCATGCGTTGGTAGTTTTACGCCGTTCCGGGCAATTTTGAGTATAAAAATAACACCCAGGATTTCCCTGCGTGCTTATCTCTTTCTGTTGCGATATCGCAACAAACAAAATACCATCTGCCATTTATTGACTGGTGGTATTTATTCTTCGAATGCTTCGCTCCACGACGTCATTCCGTCGCATCTTTCTTTTTCTTTCTCGATTGCTTCTTCAATCTCTTCTAACGTTCGTCCGCTGTCTTTCACCGGGCCGTCATAGTAACTGAAACTATTTCCTTTTTTCAAGTAATCACCTTCCATTCTATACCATATTCATTCACGAATTCTTCTAAGACTCTCAAATGTGCGTCCATCTCACTCATATTATATGGCGTCTTCATATATTTTTCAACCCTTCCATCAAATAATCCTGATGTGAATATACGCGTTCCAACCTTATAGGTATATACGGTTCCGTCATGACAGGCCACGACGCCCAGCGCATACCTATGTAGACCATTAGATGTAAAATCCTTTCCTGTCGGCGGCCGGTTTGTTGAATGGTTGTGTATACTAATTAAAGAATATGGCTTACTATTATTTACCGCATCTGTTAAGCTTTTATTGTACTCAACTTCATAATCGGTTTTCCCTCCGGTTTGCAGACCAATAATCTTTCCATCATTCCTATCTAAAAGGTACATGTCTTCTTTATCGGTCCCACTTCGATGTGTCAGCATTGCCTTAGCTCTCTGATATATACTCTCATTCACTTTTGCATTATCTGTGATCTGGCTAAATTTTGCTTTATATTCTGAGGAGTTTATATATTCTAAGTCTACCCTGCTTTCAGATCCAGAAGCTCCCTTCTTAGATGTGATTCCATGCTCACCTTCAGTACCTTTGTTCGCAATTCGCAAGCGTTCCCGTTGTTGCGGAAGATCAAACTGTTTTGAAAAATCCACATAGTGCTTATCCGTAAGCCTCAGCCGGCTCCTGGCTTCCATAATATCCTTCTTGTCTGCTCCGGCCGTCTTCAACAACTCAACGTCCTGCTTCTGCTTCCGGATCGTGCGCTCCAATCGGCGTTGGTATTGCAGGGCGCCGTATGTGTCGTACTCGCGGCCGCGGTAAGGCTTCTTCTCGTTCTCCTTCCGGTTCTGCTCCGCCAGCCACTCATCCGTGTATTTGCGCTTGCTGATCCCCGGAAGAAACGGGGACTTGATGTGATAGCAGTTGATTCCGGCGAATCCCAGCATCTCGCCCTCTCCGCAGATGGTCCGAATCTCCTCGGTACTGTATACTTTGCCCTGCCAGCTTTGGTGATTGAGGTATCCGGTACCAGTGTTCCTGGCTCCCATATGCCAGTCCACCTCCCAGTGATCCGTTCCAAGTTCCTCCGCATTCTTATCGCTTACCTGCTTCGTCATCTGGGCCACTCCGGTCATCACTGCCCGTCTGGCTGCCACCTCGATCCGGTCAGACTTGCCAGATGCATAGTCCACAGTGCGGATCCCGCTGGCCGTCATCTCATCAATCACCTCGCCGATGGCCTGACTGTATGTCTTGGCCCCGGTTGTGATCCCCAGCATGGCCTTGTCTAAGCTGCGTTCTAAATACTCAGAGAGCGGCGTGAATACCTTCTTTCCATGCCCCATCTGAACGTTAAACCCTGTAGTCTGAGTAATATTTTCCATCGGCCTTAGACTGTCTTTCGTCTGCCGCCTGGCGGCCTCTACGGCCTGTTGTAGCCAATTATTATCCTCGTAGGGTAGATAGTCCCGGCCGACGGCCTCGTAGATTTCCCGGTTACGGACGTAATCGGATCTGGCTGCCTGCCTGTAGATCTCATCAATCTGCATCTCGGCTGTCTTGATAGCCTCTCCTATGATCTTCTTGATCATGACCTTGCTATTCCCAATTGCAATGAGCCGAGTGATCAGCCAGTCAGTAACCGGTGTGATCTGCGCTGCCTCCTTAATCCGCT
The DNA here is from genome assembly GCA_004556565.1 of Lachnospiraceae bacterium. Lineage (GTDB taxonomy): Bacteria > Bacillota > Clostridia > Lachnospirales > Lachnospiraceae > Schaedlerella. The sequence continues at coordinate 11,404 of SFGN01000045.1, forward strand.
CTACGATCTCGGCCATGATTGACAACTCCAGCGCTGTCATGGTGCGCTCCAATGGCTTCGGCAGCTTCTCCAATTCATCAGGCGTCATCTATCTCACTCCTCTACCATCGCCGGTTCCGGCAGGTTCTTAGCTGCCTCCTCCAACGTCTCGCCGTACCACTTCGCCCGGTATTCTTCTGGCCTCATGATTCCAGCTGCCAGGTCTTGCCTATCCTGCTGGCGCTCCTCTTCCTCATCAACCAGGATACTGTCCTTAAAGGTGCACAGGAATTCATATCCACTTCGGGTCATGCCATTGTAAAAGGCCAAAGCATAGGCCAGATCCTCCAGGCAGTCTTTAAGGTTGGACTGGATTGCTTTCACCATGTTATATTTCCGTTTCTTTGCGATCTTCGCCTCCGTAGCTGTTTTATCCACGTCATTGACGTCTGATAAGTCACCATAGGACAGGCAGACGTTAAACTCAATCCGCCGCAGGTAAGCATTCAGGCCATTGATAATATTCTGGTCCCGCAACTCAGGGCTGTACTCCTTATACAACTCTTCCCCGTTCGATCCTCCGGAAAGGTTCAGTCCGCGATATAGCCGCTTGTTGAGCTTTGGCATTTCATATCGCGTCCTACCATCTTGTCCCAGAGTAGGTGCTTCCTGCAGCGCGGTGACATCCACATGCACGACACGCTCTCCGCTCTCAAACTCCCAATCCAAACGACCGAATTGTATATCTGTCTTTTTGATCAAATTAGTTGCTGATTGATATACTGATACCCCGCATGGGGAACCGTCCACTTCATTCTTGATAGGGTTCCGGTAATAGCCGAAGTCTGGCCGCTCCACTCCGGCATAATTTATATTTTCGGGGAGCTCCGCCCATTCCGGCACCATACTAAGTGGTACAGACCTTCCGATGCTCGCCATGTCACTGGACCGATACGCAAGATTCTGAATATTAAGTACTCTGGTCTCTTCCCAGGTATGAACTTCAAAGCGGATAAAATAATCGTAATCTGCTACCTTTTTAACGTCAACAAACGCTACCCGAGTTAGCCTGCCGCGCGCATCAAACTTCAGAGGAATGAACCGTTCCTGCGTAATGTATTCCACCTTATCTTCTCCTAGTGGTTTAATGCAAAAGGATCCAAGGGCAAGGCCGCTCTGCAGGTTCTCATTTAAATCCCTGACAGCAGATTGATAGATCTTGTCCAGCGGCTCAACAGATATACTGGATTCCATCTCATTCAGACAGACGTTTGCAAACTCACGGCAGATTCCCTGTTCGATTTGAAGGGAGTCTACCTGCTCATCTACCCATGGAGCCTGCCCCCGGTACATGGATCCCCATTTTTCTATAGCTGATATCATATCCTGACTGATCGCAATGTCCTGCCCGAACAGTTCTTTTAATGTCTTGATCGAAAACATTCTCCGGTACACCCCCTTCACTATATTTTTAATTCGTTCAAACACTCTATCACCTGCCTTTTACTGGCCCTTCTTTTTCCAGATCCGGTTAGTAGCGTATCTGGTAGCATCAATGCAGTGATCATTTCCGTCTGGATAACCGCTGATCACATTGCCTTCCTTATCCCGTTCATATTCATAATCAAGGAACTCCTGAGCTGCCACGGGGCACCTGACATTATCAATAATGATCTCCCGAAGGGATTGCAGCCACTTAAAGGAGTATTCACGACTTCCCGGGCCTTTGTCAGCTTCCCGGGCCAAAAGCCCATAGGACTTATAATCTCCCACAGACTTGTTCTCAGCGCTGTCACAGGTAATCAGATCATTACCTGTAATCCCCATCTCAATCAGCTTGTCTGCTGTCTTCCGGTTGCTCTGCTTATTACAGGTATATTCCTGCCAGATGTACAACCGTAGCCGTGCGGGATCATAATGCACTCGCACAAATGCATACAGATCAGGATACCAGCCCCAGTCAACACCATTAAGAACATGGTCAAACTGAGCAATCTCCTCATCGGTTATCTTCCGGATAGTCACATTATCAAATACGCTGCCTCCGCTGCCGTTTGCAACGCCCATATACTCATTGTCATAAGCATCAGGATTGACCTCTTTTAAGAACTCAGCTTCATCGAGGAATGGTTTCCCCAGCCACTTAGGTGGCACGTCCAGATAGGTACTCTCTGTCACCAGCCTGGACGCCTTTGGTACCTTGATATACTTGTTGGCCCAGTTACTGGCCGTCTTCGGAGGATTAAATGACTTAAAGATATAAGCCACCTCGCCACCACGAATCACTGACTGCTCAATCTTACGGACTGACTCAGGTCCCACAAACTGATCTAACTCCTCCAGCCACAGGATACCAATGTATCCAAACGGCACCTTGATGGACTTGACCTTGCCTGGATCATCGGCTCCACGGAAGTAGATCTTCTGTCCGGTACTGATCCGGGTGATCTCCATAGGGCTGACAGTTGCGTGAAACTCCTCCGAAAGCTCCAAAGCCTCAATGGCCCATAGAATCTGTTGGTACACAGATCCTCTCAGCGTATCTGCGACCTGACGCATGACAACAGCGTGCATCTGGTCATTGTTCATGATGAGGTCGATCACTTCAAGGGATATAAAGGACGACTTCGTGGAGCCACGGCCGCCAGGGAAGACATATTCCGTATGACCATGCTCCTGGATATCAAAAACAACCGGAGCAAATACCGGGGCTATCATGTTTGATGGAATCCCTGTGTACTTTACCGGTTGATCATTGTCTCTATTCGGTTGTAATGCATCGGCCTGAGCCTTAAGGTGGACGATCTTTGCCAGCTGCTCCTCTATGTCCAGATCGGACTTGAGCGTCTGACCCAGCGTGTCACGGATCGCCTCATAGGCTTTCACATTGCCGGCCAACGCCTTCTTAATAACGGCAGCATTGACGGCACTCTCCAATGTGCTCTCCAGCCCAAGAGCTTCCAGCACCGGCGTCCATTCCGGGCTATCAATCTCTGCCGTCAGAAGCATATTTAATGTACGACGGAAGTTTGCTTTCCGGCGCCGTGCCTCTCCCGAAGCCTTTCCTCCGGCGATTGCTATTGCTCGCTGTTCTTCCGCTGTTCGTTCATGGAATCCGTGTCCGTTTAAGTTTTCATTGTTTGCCATCACCTCACCTTCCTATCTGGCTAAAATAAAAGAGGCAGTGAAAATCACCACCTCTCATTCGTTTCGTTTTGGGTATAGAAAAAGAGCCACTGGTGGGTGGCTCTACAAATTTTCCTTTAAATTTAACAGAAACTTAAAACAAAAAAGCTTGCAATAAATGTATAAATCATATATCATGATAATATACTATAAACGAGTAGCTACTCTATGGGGTTCCCGTCCGGCCTGTCCGGGGAGCCCCTCTTTTATAATCTAACTCCTAAACCGCTATGCAATCCCTGATGTGTTATAAATTTCTGATAATAATCTATTCTAGCTGTTGGGTTACGATATTTGAAAATAACTGATCTTTTAGTACCGTTTTTATTTCCATTTGACACAAGCTGTCCAATATAACCTGCATCAAACAGATATAAAAGTAAAGTTTTAACCGATTCTACTGTGACACATTTATTACACTGCTCATCAAATAATCGACCTATTTCTCTTAAATCAAACGCTCTCCCCCCTAATCTTCTGAATACGGTTGGAATCAAGTAAATTATATCTTCATCAATAAATCCTGATAACTCATTCTTCATTTCCTCTATAAAATACTTATTTGAATATACCTTTAAAACATTCTGAGTTTCTGAAAGTGTCAATGTCTCATTATCGGGATATTCCGTTTGGCAATATTTCAGAAATTGTAAGATATCCCGTGGCTTATAAAGTGTATGATCCAAGACATGTATCCAGGATGTTTTTCCTCGAATTTTTGTAGGAAAGATTTTATCCCAACATTCCTCAGCATTTTTTTCAGTTAAGCCACATAGTTTAAAACGTAAATCCACAATTTTTTTCAATTCATCTAACCTATTATTCCAGTTTAGAATAATTGCACCGTCTTGTATTATTTTATTCAAATCCGGATCATTTAGCATTGCGATAATATCTTCTCTAATTAATAAAACTATCTTAATCTTTTTATTAAACTGTGCTACTTTATCATTTATAAAATCCACACTACGGATCAAACTAGATATGATTTCAGCCTTATTTTTTTTATATCTTAGGATATCATCAAGTCCATCTATAACTATAATAACCTTTCTATCATTTAAATAAACTTTAGAAATCGAATATAGCATTTTTTCAGTTATAACCGAAATTCTTTCTAAATAACTATTCGGAGATGTATTATATTTTTTCTCAAATTCTGCATCCAAATTTACTACACCGATCCCCAACTTCACCTTTGTAAGTCTTACAATATCCGCTTTATATTCACTGTCTAAAGAAAAGCCAGCCTGATCCAACAAATATATAATATCATTTATTGGGTCACACTCTGTCATTTGTAAATCATTAAATAAGGTTTTATATATTGTAAAAAGAAGCACAAAATCCCATGAGCTCTTATATTTTTGTGTCCCTGATACATCACTATCAATTCCAGTTTTAGCAAATGTACTGAATTCAAAATCACTTAAATTCATCAGCTTCGCTACCAACTCATTATCGGGTAATTTAGATAAAGACTGAATCTTAGCACTATATGCAGATTTCCCAACCCCTTTTCTTCCAACAAGCAAAAATTCAAACCCATTTATTAATTTGTCAACAATATTTCTGGTATCATAAAACGCGTTTTCAAAGATTTCTGGCTTCCTTATATACTCTTTAGTCGCATCAGCAAAACCAAACTCATAATCTTTTAATTTCATGTAAATACCCCCTTCATATTGTATTAATTTTAACATACAACGGGGCAAAAGAAAACACCCATCTTTCGACAGGTGCCTTCTCAGGAGAAATAATTATGAAGGAAAGCGGAACATCACGGATTCGAACCGGAACCCAGGGTACGCCCCTGTCCATCTGCCATTGATGGTATACTCCACATAAGCACTCCTTGTAAACTACCCGCGACCGCCCAGCGGTCAACCCATTACTTCCAGAGTGCAGCCCCGCAGCTGACCGACTACTGCAATTACGGTCACTTTTATCCACTACAGGTTCAAGTTTTTAGCGGCTATATAGCTTTGCAGGACTTCAAGCCACTTCCAGGGTAGAAAATCAGCCGCCGACCGGTAAAAGCCAGCGGCCGTCAATTGTGGGAGGTTGCAATCCATACGCGCCGTTGTACCGATTGCGTGAGGGTTTCGGCCTCATATCCGTTGCCTTTTTGGTGAGGCGGTAACATAACCCTGAAGTAGACCGCCAAGTTCCGGCGCCTTAATACAATGTCCGTTCATTAGGGAAGGTGGAAGCACTGTTCAGTGATTCCAGTTTATACTATAACCTTTTGAATCGTGACATGTGTGACATTCGTGACAAACTTTAATTTTCTCTCATGAATCTTTCAAATTCTTTCTTTACTCCATTTTCAGTCGCCTTTCTCCCTATTTTTTTTGCCACATCTGCCCATGTATACCCCTCAAAAATCTTATACTTAATGATCCGCTGCATTCTCTGGGGTATTGTATTCAGCCAAGCTTCTACCTGCACTTTGATCTCCTCCGCCCTGGCCTTGCGCTCCTCCAGCAGCCTCTCATACGCTGCCAGCGCTCCCGGATCCCTTACAGCCGAATAAGCCATGCCATGAATCTTAAAGTTCTGTGCTGCATACGGGAAATCATGCATAGATCCTTTTACGGAATCCTGAATAATGGTTTTGCGTTGCTTTTTCACCCGCCGGATATCCGCTTCTGTCTCCTTAATCAACTCGCACGAGTCAATGTATTGTTCCAATATTGTCTTGTCCAACGGCTTCATCTCCCCCTCACACTCTCGTCTTATACGTCCGCTCACTGTTTAGATATTCTTCTTCCTTACGCTGTCTTCCTAACAACTGCCTGAGCTGATTTAACACCTTGCGGTTCTGGTCATTATTGAAGAAGATCACAATCTGTTCCTGCCGTTTCATCTCGTCCTTATACCGTCTCCGGTCAGCCCGGCACTTATGCAGGCACGTGGCCGCCTTATTCCGTTCTTTGGAATTGGACGAAAACTCTATCTCATGCAAAAGATCAGTCTGCCTTTTTTCCTCCGTCTTAACATTTTCCTCTGCCAGATCATACAACTTCCTGCTTTCATCAACGAAATCTAGAAACTGTTTTATCTGCTCCGCCGGACTTTGCTGTCTCATCAGTTTTTCCTCCCCTCCAGATCGGCTCCCGTAGCCATGGAACTGGACACGCTGCCGTATAGCAGTATGCCGGCATCGTCGCGCTGTGCGTCTTTGGCTTCGGGCCTTTCAGTATGTATTCCTGCTTCGCTGCCCTGGCCTGTGCTGCCCGGAGGGTCATTGCATGTTCATCTTTTCTATCCATGGCGCCTCCTCCATACCAGATACGGGATCAACCAGATCGGCAATGCGACCGCGATCACGATCTTAGCCATGACCTTACCCCAGTACTTTACGATCCTGCCGGATCTGCGCCGCGTGGCTGCCAGGCCGGATACCATCTCGTCCATCTGTCTAATCATCTTATCCTCCCTTCGTACAGAAAATATCAGTTTACTTGATGAAAACCAACCACCGGGTTTTGCCCCTCTGGTCTCCCAGCAATGGTTTTTTACTAAAAACTTTTAACACCTTAGATAATTTTATTTGATCCTCATTCCATTTAAAGACCAGTAACCCATCCGGTTCCAGAACCCTCATGCACTCTGTAAATCCTTCTCTCAAATACTCTATCCAGTCTATCGGCAATATTCCATATTTCTTGGCCAACCAACTGCCAGTACCGGCATGAATCAAGTGTGGAGGGTCAAATACAACAACCTTAAAAGTATTGTCTTTGTATGGCATATCCCTGAAATCCATTTGTACATCGGGTTTTATCAGCAGTGTGCGTCCATCACACAGAGTTGTTTCCAGTTCTCGGTTGTCTGCGTAAATAACATCTGGATTCTGCCTGTCAAAATAAAACATCCGACTGCCACAACATGCATCTAATATCTTTTTCATGTACCACCTCTAAATCTTAATTTTCTGGATAATGTCGTTCTTCCAAATCATCTTCATTTTCACATTGTTGATGGACGCATTGACTCCCATCTCAACCTCTTTTAACACCCAACCCGATTTCTTAACCTCCCTCATGGTCCTTACCTCCTCACTTGATGACCTCCACCAAAATGTCTATGCTCTTCTGGTATCGGTCTCTCATCTTCTTCGCCTGCTGGTATTCACTCTTGCTGGCTAAAGCTTCCCGTTTGGCAAATGCCACTTTTTCTCTGGCGGCCTTAAGGGCCTCCTTGTCCTGAGTGAATTCCGCGTAGCATGGACTTTTCAAGCGTTCGTACTGCACTTCCGATTCCTTGTACTCAGTAAAGCCATCCACATACCTTTCCGCCCAGTATTCTGCGCACCTGTGCATCTTCGAAGCCTGGTCACGCAGCCACACAAGAATTTCCTGCCTGCGGCTGTCATCGATTCCGGACTCCTGCAGCATCTTAAACATTCTGCGGATTTTAGCCATGCCCGCGCCTTTAAAAAACTCCTCTGCACATATCCTCATGCTCCCATTAGGAATACTAAATTCTATCGTCAATTCCGGTACCTCCTTATCCTCGCTTTCAAACTCTCCATTACCCAGCTCTGCACATCGTCCTTCCGTTTCAAGGCTTCCATGACGTCCTCGTCGCGCGTGCCGCTACAGATCAGATGATGGATAATCACCTTCTCCTCCTGGCCCTGGCGGTGAAGGCGCTTATTCGCCTGGGTATATAACTCATAGTTCCATGTCAGTCCAAACCAGATTACGTGGTTTCCTCCCTGCTGGAGGTTCAGGCCGTAAGCACTGCTGGCGGGATGGGTAAGTAGAATATCGATCTTCCTGGCATTCCAGTTGTCCTCGTCCTGCGTTGTCTTAAGCTCCCTCACCCGCAGTCCTGTTTTTTCCAGGGCCTTCAGGATCCGTGTCCGGTCATGCTGAAAGTTGTAGAAGACCAGGGCCGGTTTCCCCTGCAGGGATTCGATCAGCTCCATGAAGGCCTCAACCTTGCAGCCGTGAACCTCATGGACGCTGTGGTCCTCGTCGTACACGGCGCCATTTGCCAGCTGCAGAAGCTTATTGCTCAATGCTGCCGCGCTGGTCACGCTGATCTCTTCCTCGTCCTCCGGCAGGGCCAGGACCATCACACGTTCCATGTCGTAATAAGCCTTGCTGGCCTTGCTGTCCAGCTCCACCGGGATCTCGTGGTACGTGATATCCGGCAGCTGTAAGTAATCCTCTGCCTTCATGCTGATGCAGATATCGGAGATTCGTTCCAGGATACTCCCCTCACTCCCAGGTTTCACTTCGTAGCTGTAGATCATGCCGTCAGCCCCGCGCTTGTCCGGCTGGAAGTACCGCTCCCGGAACTGGGTATATCTCTTCCCCAGGCGCTCTCCTCCGTCCAGCAGATACACCTGGGCCCATAAATCATCAAGTCCGTTGGGGGAAGGCGTTCCGGTCAGCTCCACCATGCGGTCTATGTATCCGCCTACGCTCGCCAGCGCCTTGAACCGCTTCGCGGAATGGCTCTTAAAGCTGCTGGACTCATCGACTACCACCATGTCGAACGGCCATGCATTCCGGTAATAATCCACCAGCCATACCACATTCTCCCTGTTGATGATGTATAAGTCAGCCGGCGTGTTAAGCGCCCGGATCCGCTTCGTCTGGCTCCCCAGTACCGGCGATACGCGAAGCATTTTCGTGTGTTCCCACTTTGCAGCCTCTTTCGTCCAGGTTCCTTCTGCCACTTTTTTCGGGGCAATGATTAAAACCCGGCGGACCTGAAAACGATTATACTTAAGCTCCTTGACAGCTGTCAGCGTGGTGACTGTTTTCCCAAGGCCCTAACCCATATCAAGGAACAGGCCTAACTTCTTAACTCTTAAAATCTGGTCAATACAATGTTGTTGATAGGCGTGTGGCTTGAATATCATAGGGCATCACCTCCTTTATGTTCCCCGTGCCATCTGGCATGTTCAGCCTGGCTTTCAAATATCATCAAATTATCCGGATGATTGTTTCGTTTATTTCCATCGATATGATGTACGACTTCACCCGGCTTTAGTTGTCTCCCCAGCTTCAACTCGGCAACCTTACGATGCGTGTGCACCCCGAATGATTTTGTATAAGATTTTCCTTCTCCTTTTCCTCTAAGAGCCATGCTTACTTTAGCCCTGGTAAAAAAGTTCATTCTTGACGGGTTTAATTCCTGATTTAACGCCGTCATATGGGCCGACATGTTCTCATAATTCTTGAGACTCTGATACCCTTCTGGGTTTTTACTCTTGTTGGAAAATGCAGCCAAGCACTCACGAGAACAAAAATTATGAGGCTTTATTTTGCACGGATAAGTTCGGATTTCCTTTCCGCACCATGCACATACCGCTGTAACCATCTGCTATCACTCCTCCTCGCCGCGTAACCGACATGCATTCCACTGCTCCTTCATGGATAATCTAAATTCGCAATCCTCCAGAAAATCCCTGACTTGCGACTCCCCATAAAGGATCTTAACATTCTGCTTCATTTTCCTAAGCCGATCGATCTGAACATTCTGTATCGCGCTCAGCCCGCCAGTTTCTGTTTTCAACTCCACAAATATCGGCTGCAGCCCCGGAAGAATTACGATCCGGTCGGGTACCCCATCATTGCCAGGGCTTACCCACTTATAGGCGCGGCCGCCCAACTTTCTGACCTCTGTCACTAATATCTTCTCAATGTCTTTTTCCAGCATGTCTTATCCTCCAAATAATTCTTTGCACTTTGACGCCCAAATATCTTCCGGTGGTATCGAGTTTTTCCATTCCCACAGATATTCACCTTCTGTTTGTTTGGATTTAATATTCAATCGCTTCCTGGCTTCTTTTATTTCCGACCGACGTAATCCAGGGAAATGCCCTTTTACCTCGGCAAGAATACTTTTCGCTGGAATCCCGTCCTTGACTGTATGCTCAGAAAAATACTTTGACAGCAATATCTCCGCGCATAAAATATTCATCTCGTCCACTTATACCGACCTCC
>SFGN01000200.1 GCA_004556565.1 Lachnospiraceae bacterium
TGGTACGGTATCGACACAGGGCAAGGCGGAGCCTTGCCCTCAAAGACTATTTGGAATTATCTGGCGATTTTTCCTTTACACAAAATTTTCGGCGCTACCTCACTCGTTTTCCTCTGAACAATCTATACAGAACCCATTAATCATAAATTCGTGCGGCACTTTTCTTCCACAGGCTGGACAAATATCTCCTGCGCTATTTGACACCATACATTCTGCACATATTGGATTATCATCATAGTCTGTATATTCCACAGTACGACCAATTACGCGACCACACTCACTACAATAAACTAAATCTGGTTCTTCTCGATGTTCTGTTTGCAATTCATCCCAATCGACTAATGTATCCTCATCCAAGTCTATCGTCTTGAACATAGCATCATCAATTATTGCAATTTCATCCAGTGAGTATTCGCCGTCCGCTTCTTTTTCAACGGAACAAGCAACAACTACATCCATTTCGAGCTGGTGCTTTTCACGCCATTTAACGAAGTTCTCCACGAGATATTGCTGCTCTTCTCGATCATAATAGGAAGTATCTTCGTCACGGTGCGTTATGTCAGCCACAATCGACAATGACAAAGCAAGATGCACAAGATATTTTTCATCAGCGCGCTCGACATATAAAAGCTCTGCTTCATCTACTTCAATTTGATGGTCATCGCACTCCCACTCACTGTAATAATCTCTGGATATATCAAATTTTCCAAGATAGCTCTGAATACATACGCTAAAGTCATCGTTTTCTAAAGCTTCGGTAAGAAACGCTTCGATATCTGAATCTTCCTTCTGCTCTGAATATATTTTTAGTGCGTTACTCAGATATTGTACAGTAGTAAAATTAGCATCTCCATCAAACGCCTTTCTGAAGCCATCATCATTTGAAACAATCACAATATGTTCGTTGATGTTCTTCTGATATGACTTAACTGCATTTATCATTATTGCATCTTTAAACTCATAAGGCTTTTTTGACTCAAAAGGAGGTTTTCCTTGAAAGTAATCTGCCATGAGCTGCTCAGCATCCAAAGGGTTAAGCGGTATTTGATTCACCCCAGCTAAAGACAGAAAATCGTTCAAGCCAGCAATAATAGCCTGCGATAAGTCTTCTACCATCGCCCACGAAGTCTTCCACTGGTATAAACACAGGATGTACGCCGCGATTAAGCATATTCTGCGGAAAGAACGTTTTGTGGCATGCCGGTGTCCCTCAAATGCTGTCTATCCAGAGGAAAACATGCCGTGGACAGATGAACAGCGGATGGAGTGGCAGGCCAATAGCTTGGCACCTCGTATTCTGATGCCCCTCGCTACTTTCAAAATGAAGGTTGCCGAGGTATATAGCAAGTATCGGATCACGGAAGAAAAAGATACTCAAAACCCTTTGCTCATGGATCTGGTTGCGGAGGAATTGGCAGCTTTCTACGCCGTCTCGAAACAATCGGTGCTTATTCGTATGCAGGAGGTAGGATTCACCGAAGCAAAGGCTATTTCTCAATTTGAATCCCTGAACAAGCCGCACCACGATATCGAGGAAGAAGATGCTTTCTTCGTTTACAGCACAAATACCGAACTGCGCAGGTTGATGGATGAAGGGTTGTTCGTTTACGCCAATAAACACTTTGTGGTCAACGATCCGTCATATGTCTTCCGAACAGAGGATGGAAAACTGGAGCTGACGCAATTTGCTCTTGAACACCTCGATACTTGCACATTGTCGTTTTCATGGATCGAAGCTCCTAAAATCGATCATCCCCATGCCCCAGTTGTGCTCATGCATAGGGCGAATGCCTCTCAACGAGTATCGGCATTTGTCCCAAAAGAGAATCAGGCCGCGATAGTACTTTCTGAGGAACTCCAAAGAAAACGTGACGAATTTGAAAGACAGACGAGTTCGTACCGCCTCGCCAATCCGCAAAAAACCGCATGGCAGCTTATGGGTGAGATCATTACACAGCGTGGCATGAGCTCGCCGCATTTCTGCAATCTTACCGGCCTTGACGAGGTGGTTTATCGCAGGGCAGTCAATGGTGCAGACACACGTCCAAGCATCGAAACTATTGTTGCCTTTTCCTGTGGACTTGACTTGGATATTCAGACAGCCGAGAAAATCATGCAGCTTGCGTCGCACGCCTTCGACGAAAGTGACCTGCACCGCGCATATAAATTCTGCATTGGCGGATTGTCAGGGCATCCAATAGAGGATAGAAACACATTCCTCGAATCATATGGATATCCTCCACTTGGAACAAAACAGAAAAAATAACCGGTACTGAAAGAGCCTTCCAACTCATCAACAGTTGGAGGGTTCTTTTTTTTATAAATTTTTCCGACTCGGCGAGTCGGCATTTTTTGTCTTCAGACCCCTTTTTCGTTGCAGTTCATGCTCTGTTTTCATACAGAAGTCTCCAGAATTGCCAGTACACCAATTACATCCAGCAGCATCCCGAATGGCAGTTTGTCAAAGTATATACGGACGAAGGCATCAGCGGCTTGAACACCCGCCACAGGGATGGCTTCAATGAGATGATCGCGGATGCGCTGGCCGGAAAGATTGATCTGATTGTAACCAAGTCCGTCAGCCGCTTCGCCAGAAACACCGTGGACAGCCTGACCACCATTCGCAAGCTCAAAGAGCATGGCGTGGAATGCTACTTCGAAAAGGAGAGCATTTACACCTTCGACGGCAAGGGCGAGCTGCTCCTGACGATCATGTCGAGCCTTGCACAGGAAGAAAGCCGCAGTATTTCCGAAAACGTCACATGGGGCATGCGGAAGCGCTTCGCCGACGGCAAGGTCAGCATGGCATACAAACAGTTCCTCGGATATGAAAAAGGCCCCGATGGGACGCCGGTTGTCAATGAGAAGGAAGCGGAAATCGTCCGCTTGATATACCGCCTTTTTCTGGAAGGGAAAACACCCTTCGGAATCAAGGAAGTACTGGAAGCCGCCGCGATCCCTTCGCCTTCGGGAAAGAGCAAGTGGAGCGTGACGACCATCAACAGTATTTTGAGAAACGAGAAATACAAAGGCGACGCACTGCTGCAGAAGTCATTCACGGTGGACTTCCTCACGAAAACCATGAAGCCCAATCGCGGCGAGCTGCCCAGCTACTATGTCAAGGAAAGTCATCCGGCGATTATTTCAGCGGATGAATTCGATATGGTT
>SFGN01000201.1 GCA_004556565.1 Lachnospiraceae bacterium
GGTAGAAGCAAAAGAGCTGATCGCAATAGGGGTTGTCAGGACTATTCCCAGAAGTTTCGCCCGCATAAAAGGTCTCCATTCAATCGTTTTAATGATTGAATATGTATTTTTTATATCTAACTTCATGAGTCAATTGTATATTGTTTAACTGTTTATAGTTTGTTTAAGTTTGAATTATTGTTTCGTTTTATTCATTCTTTATGGTCAACTTGCCAAGTGTTGTATTATTGTTTTGGTTTAATATGCTGGAAATTTTCTTTTTGCTGATATTTTTATCTATCTATAGTTATTCATTTATACGCATATTAGCAAAAAAATATTATTGTAGGTATTTCTACAGTACATTTGACACGATGATCAACCTCTATGTAGCTATGTTTTTGTAAAGAAACTGTGCGTCACTGTATCTAGGACTGTTATGTGCCAAATACGGAAGTTGAAGTTACCAGCTCTTACTCTAAAGCTATAACGTATAGAAAAAATGCATTTGAGACGTGTAAAATCATTTATTTAATCGCAATTTATGTAATGGCATAATCAGGTCGGTGAAAGAGGGGAGAAGAATGGATAAAAGAGCTAAAAATCAGATAGTCGATAGCGATATTGCACGTTTGTTACTCAAGCTCAGAAAGTCTCGAAACTTGACTGTTACAGAGCTTGCCCAACGATCTGGTGTCAGTCAGGCGATGATCAGCAAAGTTGAACGAGGCACTTCAAGCCCCAGTGCAACAATACTTAGTCGGTTAGCTAATGCACTGAATATTACGCTATCAAAGCTTTTTGCAGAGCTTGAGATGCAACAGAATTCACTTGTACTTTTGGCTGACCAGCAACAACACTGGATTGATGAAGAAACAGGCATTACCCGCTGGTCTTTGTCCCCAGCGGGTGCATGTCCGGAACTAATAAAAGTTGAAATCCCCCCTATGGGGCAATTGACTATCCCTGCCTCTGCAAATGAGCATCTTTCCGGACAAACTCTGTGGATGTTAAACGGCAGCCTTGATTTTCGAGTCAATCATCAGACTCATCATTTACAAGCCGGTGATTGTCTTGCTCTTACCTTTGCCAGCGAGTACCAAATGAGAAACCCAGATAGCGGCCAGAGTTGTTCTTACATTGTTGCTTACAGTCAAAAAAATCCATGATGTAATTCTCCTGAAATAATCATGTTACATTGCCTTATAAAGATGTAATAGAGGGTAGGGTCTGCTTTGATTGTCCCGCTCGGAACGTCCTGAAAGTTTAAAGCCCATATGTTGATAAAAACCTACAGCTTGATGATTTTGTTCATTTACATCGACGCTTAGATCAGGATGTAGAGCCAGCGCATGTGAGATCAGATGTTTCCCGACGCCAAGTCCGCGAGCTGACGCATCAACAAAAAGAGCCTCTAAATGTCCCTCATGCAAAAACATGAATCCTAGTGGCTGATCTTCCTGGTTTGTTGCTACCAGCACAGGGGTTTCTGAAAAAAAGCTGACAACTTCTTTTTCAATCTCCTGCCGGTCATGGGCTGTAAGAAAATCGTGTGTGGCATCAACGGAATTTTTCCAAATTTGGATAATTTCTTGTGCCTCAGATGGTCGCGACATTCTGATTTTTAACATGTTATCTCCCTTAAAGTGGTCGTTGCTTGTGTCTTGAGATACAAAACGAGTTATCAAATTTACTATAGTGAAATTAAATTCATAATAGTGATTTTGTTCCTGTGCCTTAACATTACCCATGAGGAGTACAATTAAACGGGTTAATCAGTTTCTCCATTTGAAAGAAAAAAGACTTCTGTACTGTTTGATATCACCGCTATTTTCTTATTTTCTGTGCAGGTCGTAGTGGGACAAAACTGAGACACATAAGGCCTCACAATGGCTTGCAAGGCTTTACATGTTTTGATGTGGTGGGACGTGTGAGCGCAGTGTTGATGGGATAATACTTTGAATTAGAAGCGGATTCTTATAATTCGTAATGCGAAGATCGTAGGGGCGTTCCCATTTTCGGTACTACCTAAATTAATGAGTTACCTAACTTTTAGTTATGACATAAAGATATATATGCTAGGTAAGGTATAGAGAAACTGTGAAAGCAATAAAAGCTGTTGCTCCGTGTGTGGCGGCTGATGTATAGCCATTTATGCAGATGAAACGAAAAAAGCCCACATCTGTGGGCTTTCATATCACCAGGAGCCGCGGCTCCTTTGCGTATCCTTTTATGTCTCCTCACCGTCTGGTCGGTGTCTTGCTGAGACTTCTAACTTCCTGTTTTTGTTGGTGTTGTCCTTGCACCGTCCAATCATGATTGGTGGGCTGGCGGGAGTTGAAACCGCAGGCACGTCGTATGCAAGAACGTGCTGCGGTTGGCTGGTGAACTTCCGATAGTGCGAGTATTGAATGATTTCCAGCCGTTACTGATTTTACGTGCTAATTAGTGAACAAACCACTCGTCAGCAGACTCCCAGGTATCTTTCAGAGTTTCCTGAACAAAAGTTTTAGCTGAATCTTTATCGGTGGTGCGCGTAACAGAAAGGTCATCGTTGCTGGTGGCTTTTACGATCACCTCTACATCGTCATAACGTTTACTGATGCGTCGGGTTAATTCTTGCTTTAACGCATCCACAGCACCGGTTGGCATTTTAGTCATTTTTTCTTTGGCTATGCAGATTTCAATACGCATAAAAGTCCCTCTATACTGTGTTTGTATACAGTATTATTTTTAACTGTATGGATAAACAGTGTCAAGGGTGAAGGAAAGTGATTTTTTGGGGCATGCATGGGGCAAAAATATTTGTTGTGGGGCATTTTGGGGCATGATTGGGACACTTTGTTACATATGAACTTTGCCGATTTTTATATGACATGGAAATACAACGCTTTGATTCTTCTAAAGAAAACACATGCTCTTGGGCGTTCTTTAGTGATTTTTAAAAATTCCGTATCACACAGTTAAAGTGGCGGGCATACTCTTCAAGGCTGGTGATCCCCAACCGCACCCATTTAGGATGCGACCATTGTGGCAAACCGATGTAAATCATAACGCGTGGAGGATCTCTTCAACGCTACGCACATGGGCGATGCGCGGGTAGATATGATTAATGCTGTTATTGTGCTGCTCGGCGCTAGCGGCGCTACAGGCATCTTCGGCAATCACCAGATTAAAACCGAGTT
>SFGN01000202.1 GCA_004556565.1 Lachnospiraceae bacterium
AGTGATTTGCGAAGTGCGTATTTGATTTTGAATGAGTTGACAGAAAAGAAAAAAGTTCCGGCGTGGACAAAAAATCTGATTCGGGATTATATTTTGTCAGTTTTGGATAGAGAGTAGAATGACAAAAGTTTGTGAAATTTAAAAAACATGATTTTTTAGCTGGCTCCATCTAACAGCCAGCTAAAGTAGTCACATGTGACCACTTTTTAAAATTTGAGTTCGTGAATGTGGTAAAATTAAACTCGTAAATTAAAAAAGAAAACCCACGTGCAGTTCATAAGTTTGGCGGCTTAGAACACGTGAGTTAAAGCTTTTTATTATGCGTTACTAGTATAGCATGAGATCAATGTTAATTAAAGTTACATGATGCAATTGGTAGACAAAGTGATGCGTAATATTATGAACAGGCTCTAACTCACCACGTGGTAGAGAGGAGCCTTTTGTTATGGCTGAAAATAAAAAAGATAACCGAGCAAGAAGTTGGAGATTAGTTGTTTATCCAGATAGCGCACCACAAAATTGGCGAGATATTCTTGATGAAGAGAATTTATCATGGGTTGAAAGTCCGCTTCATGACAAGGATAAAAACTCTGATGGAACAATAAAAAAGGCACACTGGCATGTTTTATTGTTCTTTGACGGAAAGAAGTCGTATGAGCAGATTGAGGAAATTACGAATTTGATAAATGCACCAATTCCGCAGGCTATGAAGAACCCTAAAGGCATGGTTCGATATTTGATTCATCTGGATAATCCAGAAAAATATCAGTACAAGCGTGAAGATATTAAATGTCATGGTGGCGCAGATGTTGAACAGTACTTTGAATTGTCGATGAGTACGAGAAATTGCGTATTGCGAGAAATGATGGAATTTATTCATGATAGTGAAATTGACAACTACGATGATTTGATTGGGTACTGCATCAAGCATAAAGAGTGGGACTGGATGGATATTGCGGCAAATCATAATACTTTAGCGATTAATAAACTTTTAGATGCAATTTATCAAAAGCATCATCCAAAAGATGATTCAAAAAGTGTAACCCTTGAAGAGAGGGTTACACAAGCTAAGGAAATGGCTGAAAAGGGTATTAAAAAGTCTGTAATCGCTGATACATTAGGCATTAGCAGAAAGACTTTATATAAATATTTAAAGAAATAGAAAGCAAAAAAGTGTAACCGGGGTTACACTTTTTTGCTTTCGTTGGTCATCTTACAGCCCCAAGGAATACGGAGATTTTAAAATTTAAAAGTGTAACCCCCCTCTAGTTGAGGAAATACGGCTTGAACGCTTGGGGGAGTAAGAGTTTATCTCGACTCATTGGGGGGGTACTACGACACCCCCCAATGTGGTCGTTGGTCATTGGTCAGAATTTGGGTGCAAAACTGTCCGATTTTTTGCTGAGCTTTTTTGTGAAAAAAGCGAAATTTGCCAATTTTTTGATTGGCAAATCGTGAGTAATTTTTTGAATGAGCCTAAAGGCGAATCTCAAAAAAATACGAGAGTGAAATCTGAACGAAACTCGAATGAGCCTAAAGGCGAAATTCGATTGAGTCTCAGATGGAACAGGTCGGAGCGCATGCGGAGACTTGCGCGTATACTTACGCGCAACGGCGTCGCAGACGAGCCTCGCGGAGAGCCCACTCTTTACCTTGGTAAAGTATAGTGGGTTATACTTTACATGGAAGTTATACCGAAAAAAATAGCAGTTAACTGCATCCGAGGTGATATAATTCAAGTTGGTTAATTGAGTAGACTTTGGAGGGGTTAAAATGTCACATTATGCCGTTGCCACAATGAAGAAAATGAAAGCTGAGAACTTATCTGGTATGCTTCGTCATGATTTTAGAGAGACTAAAAATCATAAAAATAAAGATATTGACCCGAACAAATCAGATCAGAATATTGAATTAGTTGCAGATCATAAACTTCATAAGCAAGATATTGTTGATTATATTAATAAACGCCGTAGAAGCTCACGTAAGCTCCGCAGAGACGCTGTAATGGTCGATGAGTGGATTATATCGTCAGATAGGGAATTCTTCGATACGGGGCATTCTGAGCGAAATGAGGGGTATTTTAAATCAGCATTAGCATATTTCCAGCAAAAATTTGGTTCAGAAAATGTGATGTATGCCAGCGTGCATTATGACGAGACAACTCCCCACATGCATATGGGAATTGTCCCGATGACCAAAGACGGAAAGTTAAGCTCAAAACAAGTGTTTGACCGTAACACATTGCGAACAATCCAGACCGAGTTTCCCCGATACATGCAAGAACAAGGCTATGAAGTCGTGAGAGGTTCAGAAAATTCGCAACGGAAAAAATTATCAGTTAACGAGTATAAGCATGTACAGGACACCATTAAGCAGAACCGCCAGCATGAAACTAAATTAAAAGAGCAAGGGCTGAAAACCATTGCAGAAATTAATCCGGAAGTTACGGCGAAAGACGAAAAAGGTGAGCGAGTAAAGCTTTCTGAACATGCTGAATTAATTCCTAAATTAGCTAAGCAATTTGATATTGAATATGTTTTTCAATCCTTGCGAAAGGTGATTGAAATGGTTCGCCAACAGCTTAAACGGCGCTTTGAAAGGCTGAAACAAAAAGAGCAGGAACTCTCGGAGCGGGAAAAAACGATTGCTGCGAAAGAAAAGGCATTTGCGGAATTTGAGAAAAATTTTGAGTTACCAAGTCCAATTGCGCAACCGCAATTTTATCGAATGCAAGTTGAGGAAGGTATTATAAAACCGGCTGAGAAGCTCGCTGAGCATTTAGAACGTTCAAACGATAAATTCTCCCATGCACAGCTTAAAATGCCTGAGAAGGGCCGAGAACGCAAATGAGCAGGTTTTAAGGCGCAAAACAGACAACCCCTGTGATAAGCTTGCGGGTCGGAGAGCCAGCTAATAGGCTGGATTTCCGACAAAGAGCAAGGGGTCCACAGGGGTTAGAGTCTGTTTGAGCATTAAATCTGCCAGCTAAACAGAAAAACCGCCTAGCCAGATAGCTAGACGGTCGTCCAAGTCGCTAAACCATGCTATAATATAAACACCTAGAAGAATATATTATATTCAACAATTAGGCTGATAGCTTAACGGTAGCGCTCTTGTTCTGGTGTACAGCAATACACCACCAGCCAAGCGCAAAAGAGT
>SFGN01000203.1 GCA_004556565.1 Lachnospiraceae bacterium
GCAGCTTTCGTAGATATACTCGACAATTCGTGCCTCGGTAGGTTCGATAACCAACCGCCCAAAGTGGTCACGGTAGAAGCCCAACGTGTTCTGCACAGAGAACTTGTAAATGCCCTCCGCCATACGCCAGCGAATACCTGCTTTAATGGCCTCACTCTTTTGTTGGGATTCCATTTCAGCCAGAGCAGCCAATAGTGAGATCAGGAGGTTATTCCGTCCATCACCGGTATAGGTAATTCCCTCTGTCTCAAACTCAACGGAAACAGGGGGATTCAGCGCGGAAAGCGTTCGCAGATTATCCAGAATATCCACGATATTCCTACCAAAACGGCTGATGCTTTTCGTGAGGATCAAGTCAATTTTTCCGTCCACCGCGTCGGCAATCATTTTCTGAAAGCCCAGACGCTTTTCTACGGTAGTTGCACTTATCCCTTCATCTTGATAGATTTCAACCAGTTCCCATTGCGGATTGGCTTCAATTCTCTTGGTAAAATGATGAATCTGCATATCGAAACTGCCAACCTGTTGTTCCTCCTGCGTACTGACGCGGCAATATGCCGCAACGCGGAGTTTGGGTGGTTCCTCTGCAACTTCTCGCCGTTTCTGCGGCGGGATGACAATGACACCATTTCCACGCTGATTATAGGAAATCTCGTCCTGCATCTGGCGACGTTTTTGTTCTCTGCGCTCAGCTCGGCTGCTGGTCTGCCGCTCGGCCTCTATCGCTTTGGGATCAAGCGTTTTGGCCATATTCTGCCTCCTGCACCGAGAACGCAACTATTCTTTTGCGCTGCATGGGCATACCACCTCCTTTTTCAGTAAATTTTGACTTTTCACAGAATCACCACCTTTTCCATTATTTCTATGACATACCGATAACCATCGGACTGCCAACATAAATAGAGGGCGGCAGAATGCCCTGCCGCCCTGGAATCAATATTCAGTTGCTTCAAAATTGCCATCCCTCACGCTCGCATAAGCCCAAAATGTCAATGCACGGAACATTCAAGCTTTTGCAGACATACGGTATTTTCTTTTCACCTTTTTTACTCTCTTCGGTGATGACTGTTAGTCCATACTTCATGGCTGTGGCAATTAAGAAGGCATCTCCCGATGATTTGACTTGCTTGAAATCGATAAGTTGTGGATTAGATGTAACGACCTTTTTGACGTTATCCTGAATATCATCATCAATGGGCAGCACCACGCCATGTAATCCTATGTACCATTTTTTTAAATCGTCATCATTCACTTCTTCAATTATTTCCGAGCAGGTTACTATGCGCTTTTGCTCAATTAGCTCGTCCATGTGATGCCAAAGTGTCTTATTGATGCTTCTCCGATGTGGTTCATCATCTTTTTGTGAAAGGATCGAAGATGTGTCTATGATATATTTGGGTTCAGAATCATGATTCACCATTTCGATACCTCCCACATAAATTTTTCTATATGGTTCTGTTTTACGCCGAGATAGCGAGATATATCCTGCTTGTCAAAGTAACCCTCTCGATAACCATGAAAGAATGCCCGGCATAATGCAGGGCTATTCTGGTCAATAGCCTCACGCGGAATATTCCTAGGAATACCTTTACCAGTTAGCTTTCTATATTCCTGTGCAGCCTTTCGCTCGCTTTCAAACTGTGATCTTATTGCGGCTATCAGCATCGCATACTTAGGTTGTCCAATTTTCCCAGAATCCAGTAAACGGCGACAAATAACTTCCTTACTTACTGAAAACTTATCCGCTAGTGATGAAACAACGTCCAAATCTATTTCTGATTGCGTATAGCTGCCAAGCTGTTTGTTCAGATTTACCCGGGGTACAAGAACTTCTCCAGCAACCGCGTTGCAAAAGACTTCCTCCGCCTGTGCGGAAAATGAGTCAATCATGTCATTACAGATAACCGAACTTCGCTTAATCAGGTGGACAAGTTCATGAATAATCGAAAATGTTTTAGCCGGGTATCGATCATCATTATTAAGCCCGATAATTGGCATTGTGGTGTCGTATATGGCAAATCCACGGGCAACCTCAGTATCTACGCCGGTAAAGCAATGCACAAATACACCGGCATTCTCGACAACATTGCGAATGTATAAATAGAACTGCCTTGTGCTCTGGCATTTATATTGCACATTTGAATCAATACCAAGACTATTTCGGATTTCTCGTGCCCATTGGATAACATTATCATCTGGACAATTTATGGACATACCAAATTTCACGGTGCGCTCTTTCAAAGCTTGCCTGGATTCCAGAAGCAAATCGCGAGCAGAAAGAATATCGGAAATAGCAAGATTCAATGCGCTGTTATCAACAACTGCGTCGGGCAAAGTACGGAGATTTCGCATTTGAGGCAAGTGCTTTACATTAATGTCACTTGCATTCATATACAGTCCTGCAAACGGAATACGGTAACATTTTGCGATGGCTTTTGCCTGATTTATTGTGGGAAACTTCCCTGATTCATCATTTTCCCACAGAACAATTTTTTCTTCCTTGAACTTTGTAATCCGTGTTACATAGTCAAAAGATATGGCTTTCTTCTCTCGTATAAAGCGCAAAGTGTCTTTATTTATGCGAGCATATATATACATAGGTGGAACCACCTCCTCTTACAGTGCCTTTATCGTCTCCACAAACTGACTCATGCTGACAGCTCCCGGCAGGAGGTTTTCTCCATCCCTGAACACCATGTAATAACGGTACTGGCTCCCGGCGGCAGTCCGCCACGCGCGTCCCAATTCAATCTTTTCCCGGCTGTCATCGTTTTTCAGATGCTCGCCCTTGGTTTCTGCAAAGATAATCTTGCTGCTCTGGGTCATAATCATAATGTCCGGGTAGTGCTTGATATAGCCGTTGATGGCAAAGCCATGTCGGGATAGGTTGCGGTGCCACCAGCGAACATTCGGAAGGGCTGTCAACTCCATAACCAAATCCTGTTCCAGCTTGTTGATGTCGCCATCCTCGGCTTCATACAAAGAACCGCCGTATATGTCTGTGCTGGTCGTGGGATGAATAACTGTCGGCAGCCGATAGGACGGCTGGCATACAATGCGTTCGGTTTCCAGCCATTTTGCAAAAGTTTCCCGATAATGTGCATCCAGCAGGGATTCAATCTTTTCCTTGATTTTCTTGGCATATCCCAGCGGA
>SFGN01000204.1 GCA_004556565.1 Lachnospiraceae bacterium
GCACTTTTCGGCATTGATGGCCATACCCCGATGGATCTTCTGAGAAAGCTCCACGGAGTAGTATTCCGCCATACTTTCCAGAACGCCCTCCACCAAGATGCCGGAAGCGTCATCCGCAATATTCTCTTTGGCAGACAGCACCCGGACACCGTTTTTTTTCAGTTTCGCCTTGTTGATAGCACTGTCATAGCGGTTGCGGGCAAAACGGTCCAGCTGATATACCAAAACGCCCTCAAAGGTGTGCCTGTCGCTGTCGGAGATCATCCGCTGAAATTCGGCACGGTTGTCCGTGGTGCCGCTGATGAATGATTCGACTCCGCATATTCATAGCACATCCGCCGTCTGTATGATTGCCTCCGATGTTGGGCGCAGTGAGATTGAGAGGGTGTCTGTAAAGGTACGGGAAAAGACCTTCTATATCAAGCAGTTACAAACAGAGGTCGAACTACTGGCTGGTGCTGAAACAGATGCAGCAACAAAATCAGAGTTGGCGCAGTTGGCAGAGAAAATCCGTTATTCCAATCCTATGAGCGATGAACAATTGGCAGATATTGAAGATCGAATTACTGCAAAAATTGCCGAATTGAAGTCCTCTGCGAATAAAGTAAAAATCATTAACGAGCTCAATTCGCTTTTAGATGAGCGAAATAGAAAATGTAAATTATTGAGGTGAGGGGACGAAGCAAGGAGGCGGAAATAGTGGCGAGAGTTCGTGATATGCAGGGCGTTCCTGCACAGCTGGAGTACTTGAAATCAGACGGAAAGCGAAGGCATCCCTCGTATTGCATTTTCCATGAGGGAACAGGAAAAAACCGAATATGTACCAATCCGCAGTGTGAAGTATACTACAAAAATTGCAGCTCAGCAAAAAACTGTAATTACTATGAGGAGAAAGAGCGATGAAACAGCTAACTTGTGAAATGTGCGGAAGCACCGAGTTGGTGAAGAAGGACGGTGTGTTTGTCTGTCAATCTTGCGGGACAAAGTATTCCGTCGAGGAAGCCAAGAAAATGATGATTGAAGGCCCTGTTGATGTTCAGGGCACAGTGAAGGTGGACACTTCAGATAAAGTAAAGAATCTATATAAAATGGCCAGGCGCGCAAAGGATGATAATAACGCTGAATTGGCCGCAAAATACTATGAAATGATTACGTTTGAAAATCCTGATGATTGGGAATCTTTATTCTATTTTAAGTACTTCAAAACGAAAGACACTAATTTGCGAGATATGGATAATTCAGTGATTCGTCTTTCCAATTCTCTGGATAGTATATTTGCATTGATTTGCAATGGTGAAAAGGCCGCAGACGAGAAATGGGATATCGCAAAAGAGATAATCGCGAGGATCGACTCTCTTTGTGACTCCTTTCTCTATTGGGCAAAATCTCATTATAGAAAGTTTTCAAGCGTAAGCGGCTCCATTTCGGAACTCGATGACCGAGCATTTGCTATTGCTGAACTTCAAAGAAAAATGGCAGACCTTTTGGAAAAGTATTTTTCTGAAAAATCGGAACAAATAGTGGCATCCTATTTGAAATCATATGTTCAGAACTATTTGTTGCTCGATACTGTTGATCGAGTATTTGTTAATATAACATTAAAATCTTATTCGGACGAGTTGGTGGAGGCGGAAAAAAGAATAAAGATACTGGAACCAAGCTATATCCCCCTAATTAATAATCCGGCTCCTATTCAGATTTCCGAAGCTGATAGGAAAAAGCGAAAAAAATACCAAAGGATAGGTGTCATTATTGGCGCAGTATGTGGCATAATTTTTGTCATGTGGGGTCTATCGGTAGAGCATTCAGCTGTTGCTGCCGGTGTAGCTAAAGATCAATCCGGTATCATTGTTGTTGCCGGATTAGGTCTTTTTACAGGTTTCGGTTGGTTTATAGGCGCGCTTGTTGGAGAAAAAGCTATTAGTGGATCACAAAAAAAAAGAAACTGCAGAATCTAAAAAAGATGACGATACATCCGAATCAACGAATTCTGATAATAAAAAGCGAAAAAGCGAACCGGAATCATCTATTTATGTGTGATTATTGCTGTAATTGTGCTAATGCTCGTAATCAAGCCTTTTGGTCATAAAATCGACAGCGCTATAGTTGGGAGTTGGAGATCAGAACAGGATTCATCTATATCAATTACATTTAAAAGCAATGGAGATATGATTGTGCGTTCTTCAAATTTTGTGAACGACAGCATGTCTTACGAAATTAATAATTATAATGTAATAGTAACATTTGCTACAGGCGATACAGAAACATACGGCTATGCCGTAGAAGGAGACACATTAGTATTTGGGAGTAATTATTATACAAGACTAACGTAGCGCAAATACGTGTCAGCCGGTATCAACTTTTGTAACTTCCAAGGAGACTATTAATGTCAATTGAACAAGAAAACGCTAAAAACGCTCAGTACATTTATCAATATAAAGGCGGTTGCTTTAGCAAAGTAATAACCTACAAGAAATACTTGATTAGAAAAATCAAGGACGATCTGAATGCGAAATCAAACACGGCAATTCAAGCCTTTTCTTCCGAAGGCGTAACAAGTGGGAAATTTGAGACATTTGTACAAATTGCAAGCGATGCAGGGTATACCATTTATAAAGTAGAAAAACTCTAGAATATAGCCTTTTGAGACCCAACGCGATAAACGGTATTCCTACCAACAGATCATTTGTGTTGGATACAAATCAAAACCTCCCGCATCGCTACTTCTTCTGCTGCGCTGTGGATGCTGTTCATGGCACCAACCCACGCCATCTGATCTTCTGCTTTCAGTTGCTCGGTGATGCCTTGCGCCTCTGCCATTTGCTTTACTATCCGCTCGAACATTTCCTCTGCCTGTCGGTCGATGTCGGCAAGATAGCTGTTCATCTTGCCGCTGGTCAGCAGATTGGCATAGCGCACACGGCGATGCTCCTCGAGATAGCGGAGATGCCGCTGCCCCCATATTCCGATTGGCCTCTGTTCTTCCTCCGGCTCATCATCTCCGACAACCAGGTAATAGTCACCGATCAATTCATATTTCAGCCCTGTGCGTTCATCGGTAATGTACTTTTCCATCATCAGCGCCTCCATCCCCACAACATTGACTTCTGCGGCTTTGCCTTGGCGACTTTGATTAATATCTCATCTATGGCATCTGTGTACCGTCCCGCCGCAATCAACTTGTTGTGGAACCGGTTCAGCCCCTCAATGATAAACCGCCATTCCTGCCGGTTCAGTTCTACATAGTATTTCTGCTTCATACGCTGTTCCTCCTTTGATTTTCTGCAATTATTGTAGCAGGAGAATTAGCGTAAATCGAATGTACGGATATAAGAAAATCACCGAGAAAAGTCTGTGATAGACTGA
>SFGN01000205.1 GCA_004556565.1 Lachnospiraceae bacterium
GATGCTCGATGACGCGGATGTCTTCCTGTTGCCATCGGTTACAGGTGCGGATGGCGATATGGAAGGTATTCCGGTGGCGCTAATGGAAGCGATGGCGGTCGGCATTCCGGTGGTTTCTACTCTGCATAGTGGAATACCGGAACTGGTGGAGGCTGATAAAACCGGCTGGCTGGTGCCTGAGAACGATGCTCGAGCACTGGCGCAACGACTGGCGGCGTTTAGCCAACTGGACACCGACGAACTGGCTCCGGTCGTCAAACGTGCTCGCGAAAAAGTCGAACACGATTTTAACCAGCAGGTGATCAATCGAGAACTCGCCAGCTTGCTGCAGGCTTTATAGAGGAGAACGTATGCCATTTAAAAAACTCTCCCGACGCACCTTCCTGACGGCAAGCTCCGCGCTTGCCTTCCTCCATACCCCTTTCGCTCGCGCACTTCCCGCCCGACAAAGCGTTAACATTAACGACTACAACCCTCACGACTGGATCGCCTCATTTAAACAAGCCTTCAGCGAAGGACAAACAGTCGTCGTGCCCGCCGGATTGGTTTGTGACAATATCAACACCGGCATCTTCATTCCTTCTGGCAAAACGTTACACATCCTCGGAAGCCTGCGCGGCAACGGCAGAGGGCGATTTGTCTTACAGGATGGCAGCCAGGTGACAGGGGAGGGGGGCGGCAGTATGCATAACATCACCCTGGATGTGCGCGGCTCTGACTGCACCATCAAAGGTCTGGCGATGAGCGGCTTTGGCCCGGTAACGCAGATTTATATCGGCGGCAAAAACAAACGGGTCATGCGCAACCTGACCATCGATAACCTGACCGTTAGCCACGCTAATTACGCCATCTTACGCCAGGGATTTCATAACCAGATTATCGGTGCCAACATCACCAACTGTAAATTTAGTGATTTACAGGGCGACGCCATTGAATGGAACGTGGCAATTAACGACAGTGATATTTTGATCTCCGACCATGTTATCGAGCGCATCAACTGTACCAACGGCAAAATCAACTGGGGCATTGGTATAGGCCTTGCGGGGAGTACTTATGATAATAACTACCCGGAAGACCAGGCAGTGAAAAACTTTGTCGTGGCGAATATCACCGGATCGGACTGTCGACAGTTGATCCATGTTGAAAATGGGAAACATTTTGTTATCCGTAATATCAAAGCCCGCAATATCACACCGGATTTCAGTAAGAAAGCAGGCATTGATAACGCGACAGTCGCTATTTACGGTTGTGACAATTTCGTGATTGATAATATTGAAATGATTAATAGTGCCGGGATGTTAATCGGCTATGGGGTAATTAAAGGCAAATATCTCTCGATACCGCAGAATTTCCGAGTGAATAATATTCAACTGGATAACACCCATCTTGCTTATAAATTGCGCGGTATCCAAATCTCTGCCGGGAATGCTGTCTCCTTTGTGGCGCTGACTAACATTGAGATGAAGCGTGCGTCGCTGGAGTTACACAACAAACCGCAACACCTTTTTATGCGCAATATCAAGGTGATGCAGGAATCCTCTGTTGGACCCGCATTGAGCATGAACTTCGACATGCGCAAAGACGTTCGAGGCGTGTTTATGGCGAAAAAAGAAACACTGCTGTCTCTTGCAAATGTTCATGCGGTGAATGAAAAAGGGCAAAGCTCCGTCGATATCGACAGGATTAATCACCATATTGTTAATGTGGAAAAGATTAACTTTAGATTGCCGGAATGGAGGGAGTAGATTTGCGACCATTCCTGGAAAAATGGAGCCATACTTAGGAACAATGCTACTGCAATCCACAACGAAGCAGCGTAACATCACAAGTAATTCATTAATCAATTCAGGGTAATTGATGCTGGCGAAAAAAATCGAATAAGCTATAATTCAGGAACCATTTTACAGGTAGATGAAATAATGACGAATTTAAAAGCAGTTATTCCTGTAGCGGGTCTTGGCATGCATATGTTGCCTGCCACTAAGGCGATACCCAAAGAGATGCTACCGATCGTCGACAAGCCAATGATTCAGTACATTGTTGACGAGATTGTGGCTGCAGGGATCAAAGAAATCGTCCTGGTGACTCATGCGTCCAAGAACGCGGTCGAAAACCACTTCGATACCTCTTATGAATTAGAATCTCTTCTTGAACAACGTGTGAAGCGTCAACTTTTGGCGGAAGTACAGTCCATTTGCCCGCCAGGCGTGACCATTATGAACGTGCGTCAGGGCGAACCCTTAGGTTTAGGTCACTCCATTTTGTGTGCACGACCTGCCATTGGTGACAACCCATTTGTCGTGGTACTGCCGGACGTTGTGATTGACGACGCCAGCGCCGACCCGCTGCGCTATAACCTTGCTGCCATGATTGCACGTTTCAACGAAACGGGACGCAGCCAGGTGCTGGCAAAACGTATGCCGGGCGACCTCTCTGAATACTCCGTCATCCAAACTAAAGAACCACTGGATCGTGAAGGTAAAGTCAGTCGCATTGTTGAATTTATCGAAAAACCGGATCAGCCACAAACGCTGGACTCAGACATCATGGCCGTAGGCCGTTATGTGCTTTCTGCCGATATTTGGCCGGTACTGGAACGCACTCAGCCAGGTGCATGGGGACGTATCCAACTAACTGATGCTATTGCCGGACTGGCGAAAAAACAGTCTGTTGATGCCATGCTAATGACTGGAGAAAGCTACGACTGCGGTAAAAAAATGGGCTATATGCAGGCGTTTGTGAAGTATGGACTACGCAACCTGAAAGAAGGGGCGAAGTTCCGCAAAGGGATTGAGACGCTGTTAAGCGAATAATGAAAATCTGACCGAATGTAACGGTTGATAAGAAAATTATAACGGCAGTGAAGATTCGTGGCGAAAGTAATTTGTTGCGAATTTTGTTTTATATAAACAATCAGAATAACAAAGAGTTAGCAATAGGATTTTCGTCAAAGTTTTCCAGGATTTTCCTTGTTTCCAGAGCGGATTGGTAAGACAATTAGCGTTTGAATTTTTCGGATTTAGCGCGAGTGGTTAACGCTCGTCACATCGTAGGCATGCATGCAGTGCTCTGGTAGCTGAAAAGCCAGGGGCGGTAGCGTGTCGTTTTTTGTAAACATAATTTTTACATTGCTGAGAGATATATGAACCGAAAGATACTGGTAGTATTTGGAACGCGGCCAGAAGCTATTAAAATGATTCCTGTTGTTCAGGAATTGAAAAAGGAAAAAGACTTTATTGTGAAAGTCTGTATCACTGCTCAACATAGACAAATGCTTGATCAGGTATTGAACATTTTTAATATTCAGCCTGACTATGACTTAAATGTGATGGAAAGTGGGCAAACATTAGACGATATAACATTAAAGGTTCTCAAAGGGGTATCGTCAGTATTGAAAGATTTCTCGCCAGACTTAGTATTAGTCCATGGAGATACCACAACTACTTTTGCTAGTAGCTTGGCGTGTTATTATCAAAAAATTGATGTCGGGCATGTTGAAGCTGGTTTACGTACTGGCGATATTTATTCACCATGGCCAGAAGAAGGTAATAGAAGGTTAACTGCCGTATTAGCTAAATATCACTTCTCGCCAACAAAAGATGCGTCGTTTAATTTAAAACGAGAGGGGTACAATCCCGATTGCATATTTGTAACAGGAAATACTGTTATTGATTCTTTAATGAGAGCCAAGGATATAATCAAAGATAATGAAAGTTTGCAGAAGGAATTTTCTAATAAGTTTGGTTTTATTGGTAATGACAAAAAACTGATATTGGTAACAGGTCATAGAAGAGAAAATTTCGGATTGGGATTTGAAAATGTTTGTAAATCGTTAGCCGAGGTGGCATATAAATATACTAACGTAAACATTGTATACCCTGTTCATCTTAATCCAAATGTTCAGGAACCTGTAAAAAGGATATTGGGTGATATACCTAATATTTTCTTGATAGAACCGCAAGAATATCTTCCATTTGTTTATCTAATGAATAGGGCTTACCTGATTCTTACAGACTCAGGAGGAATTCAGGAAGAAGCACCGTCGCTAGGCGTACCAGTATTGGTTACAAGGGAGGTAACAGAAAGGCCAGAGGCTGTTAAAGCAGGGACGGTTAAATTAGTCGGTACAACCCCCATAAAAATAGTATCTGCTATTGATGAATTACTCCTTGATGATAATAAATATAAAAAAATGTCACGAGCGCATAATCCATACGGAGATGGTTTAGCATCTGTTAGAATATGTGATATATTAACTAAAGTATTAACTGCAATATAAAGAATGTTAACTAAGTGACTTATATTATGGTGGTTCTTTATTTTAGTATTATATTGCTGTCATCTCTTTTTTTTACAACAAGTTTTAGCTTTTATGGATTGTCATTTTATGGCTGGCTGGCAGCATTTATTCTTTTACTTCCATTTGTTAGGAGAGTAAAGAAAGGGAAAGTATTTATAATAATATTACCTGCAATATCAATAATGTCTTTTTTCTTATCAAAAGGCCATGAGCTTGATGGATTAATAAACAATGTGAAATTAAATGGTATAATTTTGATAACAGTAGGCGCAATGTATCTTATTATTACCTCTGATATCATGAAAAAAATACCACCTAAAATAATGAGTAACATTATTGCTGTAGTAATGATTACTCATGTTTTGATTGCATTTTTCCAATTTGTTTATTGGTATGCTTTCGGAGGAGATCTCGATGTCAGTTCGATTTTTGGAGGAAGTGGTCATCGCTCATTTTACTATGGCATTTATAGAATAACTGGAGTGTTTGACGAGCCAGCTATTTATTCAACATTTATCATGTCTTTCTGTTTTTTACGTTTTTATTTAATGGGGAGAAATGACTGGGTGAATTATGTTGGTGTTGTCAGTATAATATTATCATTGTCCTTTGCGGGTATTGTTATAGTATTTCTTTATTTGCTTGTTTCTGAAACTTGGGATAAAAAAATTATTTTTATAAGTATAATGATTTTTGTGGTTTGCTTATTTGTAGCTTCTTTTTATCCTGAAATATATGGTTCAGTATTAACTCGATTAGAAACCGTACAAGCTGGGAATGATGGAAGCAGTAACTTAAAGTTTCAGTACGTTAACTTTTGGTTGAGTGATGAACAACGTATTTTATTTGGCAATGGAATGGTTGGATATTATGATGGAAAGCCTAAGTTTTTTGAGTCTGCATTTGATTTGACTTTTATTTTTACAACCATTACAACTTATGGTGTTGTGTTATCAATTCCTCTATTTTTAGTTTTATATTATTACTTATTTAAAGGACAGAAGAGAAAAAATCAATTATTGCTTCTAATTATAAGTTTGAAAATGACATCTATAATATTTCCATTTTTTTGGGTCTTCAGTGGTATCATAATAGCATATGAAAAAAATAAATATAGTAGTTGATGATCTATCTATTAAAGGGGGAGTGGAATCAGTAGTAACTTCACTAGCCAATGGGTTCATTAAAAAAGGAGTAAAAGTAAACTTAATATGTGTAAAAAAATGTAAACCTAATTTTGAAATTCATAAAGATATAAATATAATATATTTGCTTGATAAATGGAGTAAATTACGGAAGTATAGAGTGTTAATAAGATTTTTCAGGGAAAAATTAAATACCGAGGACATATTATATACTAACTCTGTAATTAATACATTACTGGCTATCCTTTTTGCTCCGAAAAAAACAGCTAAATATGCATGTGATCATAATCAGTATAATGCAGTAAATAGACTATGGGCTTTTTTCCGATTTTTGCTATATAAAAGGTTGGAAGGTGTAATTGTTCTAACTCAACATGATCTGATTAAATATAGAAAAATAAACTCTAACTGCAAACTGTTTGATAATCCTGTTAGTTCTTCCTTCTTTTATACAGATA